>NZ_JBSGDB010000014.1:0-45631 GCF_053602155.1 Streptomyces sp. NPDC004561 | reverse complement strand
GGGGAGCGCTGAACCGGCGGATCACGGCCCGGTTCGGCCCGCTGCGGACCGTGCTGCTCGCCGGCACCGTGCAGACCGGCGCCCTCCTCGTCATGGGGTCCGTGCGCAGCCTGGCCGCCCTGGTGGCCGCCCTCGCCGTCTTCGGCTGCATGGGCATGCTGTGGAACGTCAACACGACGACCCTGATGCAGCAGCGCGGCCCCGCCGCCATGCTCGGCCGGGTGAGCTCCGCCTTCCGCACCCTGGCCGTCGCCGGAGCCCCGCTGGGCGCCCTGCTCGGCGGCGCCGTGGCCACCGCCTGGGGCCCGGGCACACCGGCCCTGCTCACGGCCGCCTTCTTCGTGCTGTCCGTCACCGCCCTGATACCGGCGCGCAAGCCGGACGTACCTGAAGTTGCGCCGGACGACGATGTCACGACGGCTCGCGCCCCAGGGTGATCAATTAGGTTGGAACAGCTGGGACAGGCACGAAAGAAGGCTGAAGTCGGATATGAACGCAGACGGCCGTACCAGGCTCAACCAGACACCCGAGTGGACCGCTCTGGCCAAGCACCGGGAGGAACTGGCCGACACCCATTTGAGGGACCTGTTCGCCGCCGATCCGCAGCGCGGCGCCGGGTACACCCTCCAGGTCGGTGACCTCCACATCGACTATTCGAAGCACCTGGTCACCGACGAGACGCTGCGGCTGCTGCGCGAGCTGGCCGCGGCGACGGACGTGTTCGGGCTGCGGGACGCCATGTTCCGCGGCGAGAAGATCAACGTCACGGAGGACCGGGCGGTTCTGCACACCGCGCTGCGCGCCCCGCGCGACGCGGTGATCGAGGTGGACGGCGAGAACGTGGTGCCGAAGGTGCACGCGGTCCTCGACAAGATGGCCGGCTTCGCCGACCGGGTGCGCTCCGGCGAGTGGACCGGTCACACCGGCAGGCGGATCAGGAACGTCGTCAACATCGGCATCGGCGGCTCCGACCTCGGCCCCGCGATGGCCTACGAGGTGCTGCGCAGCTTCACGGACCGCGACCTGACCGTCCGCTTCGTCTCCAACGTGGACGGCGCCGACCTGCACGAGGCCACCCGCGACCTGGACCCGGCGGAGACCCTGTTCATCGTCGCGTCCAAGACGTTCACCACGATCGAGACGATCACCAACGCCACCTCGGCGCGCAAGTGGCTGGTGGACGCGCTCGGGGCCGAGGACGCGGTGGCCAAGCACTTCGTGGCGCTGTCGACGAACGCCGGGAAGGTCACCGAGTTCGGCATCGACCCGGACAACATGTTCGAGTTCTGGGACTGGGTCGGCGGCCGGTACTCGTACGACTCCGCGATCGGCCTGTCGCTGATGATCGCGATCGGACCCGACCGCTTCCGGGAGATGCTGGACGGCTTCCGGCTGGTCGACGACCACTTCCGCACCGCGCCCGCCGAGGCGAACGTCCCGCTGCTGATGGGCCTGCTGGGCATCTGGTACGGCGACTTCCATGACGCGCAGTCGCACGCCGTGCTGCCGTACAGCCACTACCTGTCCAGGTTCACCGCGTACCTCCAGCAGCTGGACATGGAGTCCAACGGCAAGTACGTGGCGCGCGACGGCAAGCAGGTCGACTGGCAGACCGGCCCGGTCGTCTGGGGCACGCCCGGCACCAACGGGCAGCACGCCTACTACCAGTTGATCCACCAGGGCACCAAGCTCATCCCGGCGGACTTCATCGGCTTCGCCGAGCCGGTCGCCGAGCTGAGCGCGGAACTCAAAGCACAGCACGACCTGTTGATGGCCAACTTCTTCGCGCAGACCCAGGCGCTCGCCTTCGGCAAGACCGCCGAGGAGGTCCGCGCCGAGGGGGTGGCCGAGGAACTGGTCCCGCACAAGACCTTCCAGGGCAACCGGCCGACCACGACGATCCTCGCCGCCGAGCTGACCCCGTCGGTGCTGGGACAGCTCGTCGCGCTGTACGAGCACAAGGTGTTCGTACAGGGCGCCGTGTGGAACATCGACTCCTTCGACCAGTGGGGCGTCGAGCTCGGCAAGGTGTTGGCGAAGCGGGTCGAGCCGGCGCTCACGGAAGGGGCGGAGGTGCCGGGTCTCGACGCGTCCACCCGGGCGCTGGTGGCCAAGTACCGGTCGCTGCGCGGACGCTGACCCTCACACCACCGCGTTCACGCCGTCCGTCGGCCTGCGTCTCGCCGCCCGGGACGCAGGCACCGCGGACAGCAGGGCCGCACCGAGGACCGCGGCCAGGCCGAGCGACAGGAGCAGCACCGGTGACGGGGACCGGGCGATGCCGGAGCCGATGCCGCTGGAGCTGCCCTGGGCGTCGATCAGCCGGTGGGCCAGCGGCAGCCCCAGGGCCGTACCGGCGACCGCCGCCGCCAGGGCCGTACAGCTCGTCGCCGTGACGGTGATCGCGGTGATCTGCCGCGGGGACATGCCGATCGCCTTCAGCGCCAGCACGTCCCGCTCGCCCTCGCGGACGCTGCCGCCGATCGCGGTGAGCAGTTCGACGAGCCCGATGAGGCCGAGAACGGCGACCAGCCCGGCGACGACCGCGCGCAGCGGGGACAGCCCGTCGGCGGGGTTGGTCACGGCGTTCACGTCCAGGTGGCCCCGGCCGGCCGCGGTGAGCGCGGCCGCCACCAGGTGCGGGTCGGCGCCGGGGCGCAGCCGCAGTTCGTAGAAGGCCGCGGCGAGCCCGGGGTCGTCGTCGCGCAGGGTGTCCAGCGAGGTGGTCACCACCCGGCCGGCGTTCTGCGGCTCGATGCTGCGGCCCACGATGTGCAGGATCTGCGGCCGGTCGCCCACCGTCATCCGCACCCAGTCGCCGACCCGCGCGTGCAGCAGGTCCAGCAGGCCCTGGCCGGCCACCGCCTCCTCCGGCCCGCGTGCGGCCCGGCCCTCGGCGAGGGTGCAGGGGTAGGGCTCTGCGCGGGTGCCGACACCGCGCAGGGCGATGGTGCCGGTCTGCCCGGGGACCAGCGCGGCCACCTCGACGCCGGGATAGGCGGCGGCGACCCTGGGGTCCCCGGTCAGCAGGGACCGTACGCCGGAGGGGGCCAGTGAGCCGTCCGAGCGGACCGTGAGCGCGGTGGGCAGCCCCACGCGTTCCGGACTGCTGTGGAAGCGGCCGATGGTGGTCCAGGCGCTGAGCGCCACCACGATCAGCAGCAGCGGCAGGGTCAGCCGGGCCACGGTGGCCAGCGAGCGGCCGCGGCCTGCGAACGCCTTGTGGCAGCCGAGGACCAGCGCGGCCGGCAGCCGCAGCCCGAGCGCCTGCCGGGCGAGACCGGTCAGCCGGCCGCCGGCCGGCCCGGAGGGGCGCGGCACCGGCACCGGAGGCACCCGCCCGGCCCGCCAGGCCGCCAGGCCCGTGGTCAGCGCGATGAACAGCACCGCGCCCACGGGCACCACGAACAGCGCCACGGTGTGCCCGGGCAGGCCCTGCCACACGCGCACGGCGTCGCCGAGCCGGCCGGGATCCGGCTGCCCAGCGCCTCGGTGAGCGCCGCGGCGGCCACGGCGCCGAGCACGGCGTACGCGAGGTGCTGGAGCAGGAAGATCCGCACCACCTGACCGGGCGTGAAGCCGATCGCCTTCAGCACCGACAGATCGCGCAGATGGCCGCGGATGCGGGTGGCGATCGCCCCGTGCACCGCGAACCCGGCGGCGATCAGGGCGCCCAGACCGAACAGTCCGAGCACCTGTCCCAGCAGCCGGTTGTCCCCCTGCGCCTCGGCACGGGCCTGCTGCCAGGTGGAGACCTCGCCGACCGCGCCCGCGCCCAGCACGGTGACGGCGCGCTGCACCGCGTAGTCGGTGTCGGCCGGGTCGCCGAGCCGCAGCCCGATCACCTGGCCGCCGGGCGCCCGGACCGCGGCCGGCAGGGCCCAGACCAGGCCCGGCTGTTCACCCGGGCTGTAGTGGGGCTCGGCGCTGTCCGCGATGCCCTCGACGGTCAGGGCGCGGGCCGTGCCGGGCAGCGTGAGGGTGTCCCCGGGCTCGGCCAGCAGGGCCCGGGCGAGGCTGCTCTCCAGCACCACACCGTTCGGCTCGGCCGGGTCCAGCCAGTGCCCGGCGGTGAGCAGCGGGCGGCCGACGGAGGGCAGCCGCGGGGTGCCGCGCAGCTCAGCGGAGGCTCGGGTGCCGCGCACGGCGACGGTGGCGGACTCGGTGGGGTAGGGGCCGGCGACGGACTCCACCCCGTCCAGGCGGGCGAGCTTGCGGGCGTCGGCGGAGGGGACGGTGTGGATCCACACGTGTGCCCCGCGCACCTCGGCGAAGGTCCGCTGCCAGGGGTTGGTGGCATAGCCGAACAGGGCGGTGGCCAGCAGCAGCGAGGCCACGATCCCGGCCGTGGCCAGCACCAGGAACAGCGCCTCGCCACGGTGCGTGCGCAGATCGGAGTGCGCCCAGCGCAGGGTGGCCCGCACGTCCCTCAGGTCCAGCACGATGGCTCCCGCACGGTCAGTCCCTGAGTTCGAGCACACCGGAGATGCCGGCACGGCGGGACGGCACGCCGTCCAGGGCGGCGTCGTCGGCGATCCGGCCGTCGAAGAAGCTGATCACCCGGTCCGCGGCGCTCGCGAGCCGGGCGTCGTGGGTGACGAGGACGATGCTCTGCCCGCGTCCGTGGAACCGGGACAGCAGCCGCATGACCTCGCGGGTGCCCTTGCTGTCCAGGCTGCCGGCGGGCTCGTCGGCCAGCAGCAGCGGCGGATGGTTGACCAGGGCCCGGGCGAGGGCGACCCGCTGCTGTTCGCCGCCGGACAGCTCGCCCGGCATGCTGCGCTCCTTGCCGTCGAGGCCCAGCTCGGCGAGGAGGGCCTCGCGTTCGGCGCGGGCCTTCTTCGGCGGGACGCCGGCCAGCAGGGCGGGCAGCTCCACGTTGTCGGCGACGGACAGGTTGGACACCAGGTTGAAGAACTGGAAGACGATCCCGATGGCCTTGCGGCGCTCCACCGCCCAGCGCGCCTCGCTGAAGGAGTCGGTGCACCGGCCGTCGAGCCAGATGCTGCCGCTGTCCGGCCGCTGGAGCCCGCCGAGCAGGTGCAGCAGCGTCGACTTCCCGGCCCCGGACGGCCCGGTGACCGCCACGAACTCGCCGGGCGCCACGCTCAGGTCGACCCCGCGCACGGCGTGCGCCGGAGCGCCCTCGCCGTGGTGGGTCTTCACCAGGCCCTCGGCGCGCAGCACCGGAGGACGGCCGTCGCTCACTCCAGTTCCTCCAGTTCCTCCTGGCAGCGCTCCAGCCAGTCGAGGTCGGCCTGGAGGTGCAGCATCGCGCCCTCGATCAGCAGTTGGGCGATTCGGTTGTCCCGGTTCTCGGCCGCGGCCAGTTTCGACAGGTTGCGCATGGTGTTGAGGTACTGGCGCCGCTGCTTGTTGATGAGGGCGATCTGCTCGGCGAGACCGGTCTGCGGGGCGAGGGCGAGCTTCATGAAGAACTCGTCCCGGACCCGCGGCTCGTCCTCGGTCTCCTCGAACCAGGCGCGCAGCGCCTCACGCCCGGCGTCGGTGAGGTGGTAGACCTTCTTGTTGGGTCGGCTGGACTGCTCGACGTCCTCGCCCTCGATCAGTCCCGACTTCTCGAGGCGGCCGAGGGTGACGTATATCTGGCCGACGTTCGGCTGAGGGTACGCGGAGCCCAGCAGTTGCTCAAGGTCCTGTTTCAGCTCGTAGCCGTGGGCCGGGCCGCGTGCCAGGAGTGCCAGGAGGGGCAGGCGCACTCGTGCTGTCCTCCTGTCTGGTCAATGTGCTCCAGGCCCTAGTATCGCCCATACCTAACAGGTATACATGGCCTCTGACCCGGGGCGAGGGTGCCCGCGGTGCCGGTGTACAGGGAGGAACCTATGCGGTGGATACGCGCCGCCGGTAGGGGCCTCCTCGTTCTCGTTGTGATCATGACCGGCTACGTGGCCTCCGGCGCCCACGCCGACGAGGGCGCCCGCGACGGCCGCGGCCCGCTCACCCTGGCCACGGCGGGCGATCTCACCGGCTATCTGGGCCCGCTGCTGCAGGGCTGGAACCGTACCCACCCCGGCGAGAAGGTCACCCTGGTCGAGCTGCCGGACTCCGCCGACGAGACCCATGCGCAGATGACCACGGACCTGCGCGGCGGGGACCGGGGTCGCTTCGACGTGCTGAACATCGACGTCAACTGGACCTCGGAGTTCGCGGCGGCCGGCTGGATCCGCCCGCTGCCCCGGGACCGATTCCCGCTGAAGAGCTTCCTGCCGCCGGTCGTGGACACGGCGACGTACGACGGACGGCTCTACGCGGTCCCGTATGTCACCAATGCCGGGCTTCTCCTGTACCGCAAGGACCTCCTCGCCAAGGAGGGCGTGCCTCCGCCGCGTACCTGGGCCGAGCTGGAGCACGACGCGAAGACCATCGCGCCCAAGTACGGGATCGGCGGCTACGCGGGCCAGTTCCTCCCCTACGAGGGCCTCACCGTGAACGCGGCCGAGGCGGTGTACTCGGCGGGCGGCACCATCCTCGGCGGCGAGGGAAAGCGGGTCACCGTCGACTCGGCGGCCGCCCGCGAGGGCATCGGGTTCCTCGCTCGCGGCATCCGCGAGGGCTGGATCCCGAAGCAGGCGCTGACGTACAAGGAGGAGGAGTCCAAACAGGCGTTCCAGGACGGCGGGCTGCTCTTCCTGCGCAACTGGCCCTACGCCTACGCCGTCGCCTCCGCCAGGGGCTCAAAGGTCGCCGGGAGGATCGGCGCCGTGCCGATACCCGGGCCCGACGGTCCGGGGACGAGCGTCCTCGGCGGCTCCAACCTCGCCGTCAACACGCATGCGCGGCACCCCGACTCCGCCGCACGTCTGATCGCCTACCTCACCAGCGCGCGCGTCCAGCGCCAGGTGCTCGTGCGGGGCTCGCTGCCTCCCGTGCGCGCCGCGCTGTACGAGGACCCCGCGCTCGTACGGCAGTTCCCCTATCTGCCGACCCTGCGCACCGCCGTGCTCACCGCCAGGCCGCGCCCCAAGAGCGCGCACTACGACCAGGTCAGCCTGGCGGTGCAGGCCATCGTGCACGACGCGCTGACCGGGCGGGAGACGCCGGGGCAGGCCGTGCGCCGGCTGGCGCGAGAGCTCGACGCCATCGCCCGTCGATAGTTACCTGTTAAGTAACGCCGTCATCACGACTGTGCTCGCCTTGCGGTGAGATGCCCCGATTTCAGCGGTCAACTGCTCGGTAGCTTCCGTTCATTTCATTGACACCCTCCTGCGACGCCTACCTAACATGCATGCATAACGGCCCCCCTCTTCAGAGACAGGTCCACAGGGTTGAACAGGCATCATTGGTGGCGCGACGCGGTGATCTACCAGGTGTACGTCCGCAGCTTCCTGGACAGCACCGGCGACGGCATCGGCGATCTCGCCGGGGTCCGCGCCGGACTGCCGTACCTGAAGAAGCTCGGCGTCGACGGCATCTGGCTGAGCCCGTTCTACCCCTCGCCGCAGCACGACCACGGCTACGACGTGGCCGACTACCGCGGCGTCGACCCGCTCTTCGGCGACCTCGACGAGTTCGACCTGCTGATGGCGGCCGCCCGCCGGCTCGGCATCCGGGTGCTCCTCGACATCGTCCCCAACCACTGCTCCAGCGAGCACCCGTGGTTCCGGGAGGCCCTGCGCAGCGCACCCGGCAGCCCGGCCCGCGCCCGCTTCCACTTCGCCGACGGCCGCGGCCCGGACGGCGCCGAACCGCCCAACAACTGGCACGCCATGTTCGGCGGCCCGGCCTGGACCCGCGTCACCGAGCCCGACGGCCGCCCCGGCCAGTGGTACCTGCACATGTTCACGCCCGAACAGCCCGACTGGAACTGGCGCGACCCCGAGATACCCGCCGAGTTCGACCGCGTCCTGCGCTTCTGGCTGGACCGGGGCGTGGACGGCTTCCGCATCGACGTCGCCGCCGGGCTGTTCAAGCACCCGGACCTGCCCGACTCCGACGACCCCGAGGCCGACGCCCGCACCCGCGACTCGGTCAACCCGCTCGCCTGGAACCAGCCCGAGGTGCACGAGGTGTGGCGCCGCTGGCGCTCGACCTGCGAGGAGTACCGCGCACGCGACGGCCGCGAACGCCTCCTGGTCGGCGAGGTCTCCGTCCCCACCGCCCGCGAACACGCCCTCTACGTCCGCCCCGACGAACTCCACCAGGCCTTCTTCTTCGACCTGCTCGGCGCCTCCTGGGACGCCGACGCCTTCCGCAAGGTCATCTCCGAGGCCATGCAGGACATCGCCGGCACCGGCTCCACGGTCACCTGGGTCCTCAACAACCACGACCAGGTCCGCACCGTCACCCGCTACGGCGAACCCGCCACCGGGGGCAGCGGCCTCGGCGCCGCCCGCGCCCGCGCCGCAGCCCTGCTGATGCTGGCGCTGCCCGGCGCCGCGTACATCTACCAGGGCGAGGAACTGGGCCTGCCCGAGGTCGTCGACCTGCCCGACGACGTCCTCACCGACCCGATCTTCCGGCGCACCGGGAGCCGCGCCCGTATCCGCGACGGCTGCCGGGTGCCGCTGCCCTGGTCCGGGCAGGCCTCCCCGTTCGGCTTCACCTCCGGCGCCGAGGGCGCCAAGCCCTGGCTGCCGCAGCCGGAGTACTTCGCCGAGTACGCCACCGACCGCGCCCTCGCCGACACCCGCTCCTTCTGGCACCTGTACCGCGACGGCCTCCAACTGCGTTCGTCCCTGCCCCAGTTGGGCGAGGGGACGCTGCGCTGGCTGGACACCCCGCCGGGCGTCCTCGCCTTCGCCCGCGGCGACGGCCTGGTCTGCGCCGTCAACTTCACCACGTCCCCCACGCCCGCGCCGGTCTCCGGCACACCCCTGCTGTCCAGCGGCCCCGTCCCGCCCGGAGTCCTCCCCGGCTCCACGGCGGCCTGGTGGCTCGACCTCTGATCCCCGCCAACCCACCTTCCCGAAAGGTCCGTCAACGATGATGCGACGACGCACCACCCTGCTCACCGGCTGCACCGCCCTCACCCTCGCCCTCGGCGCCACCGCCTGCGGCGGCGGGTCCGTCTCGGCCGGCGGCGGTGACAAGGCGCTCAGCGGCCAGACCGTCACCGTGGCCGGCGTCTGGTCCGGCAGCGAGCAGAAGAACTTCCAGAAGGTGCTGGACGCGTTCACCGCGAAGACCGGCGCCAAGACCCAGTTCGTCTCCACCGGCGACAACGTCTCCACCGTCGTCGGCAGCAAGATCGAGGGCGGCAACGCGCCCGACGTCGTCATGGTCCCGCAGGTCGGCGTGCTCCAGCAGTTCGCCAAGAAGGGCTGGCTCAAGCCGCTGTCCGCCACCGCCCAGCAGACCGTCGGCGCCGACTACGCACCCGTGTGGCGCAAGTACGGCAGCGTCGACGGCACCCTCTACGGCCTCTACTTCAAGGCCGCCCACAAGTCGACGGTCTGGTACAGCCCGAACGCCCTCGCCCAGGCCGGGGTCAAGCCGCCCAAGACGTACGACGAGATGCTGAAGGCCGGCCACACCGTCTCCGACTCCGGGCTCGCCGCCTTCGCCATCGGCGGTGAGGACGGCTGGACCCTCACCGACTGGTTCGAGAACATCTACCTCTCCCAGGCCGGACCCGAGAAGTACGACGCCCTCGCCGCCCACAAGCTCAAGTGGACCGACCCCTCGGTCGTCCGGGCGCTCACCACGCTCGGCAAGCTGTTCAAGGACAAGCAGCTCATCGCGGGCGGCCAGAAGGAGGCCCTGAACACCGACTTCCCCGGCTCCGTGGAGAAGGTGTTCGGGCCCAAGCCGCAGGCCGGCATGGTCTACGAGGGCGACTTCGTGGCCGGCGTCGCCCACGACCAGTTCGGGAAGACCATCGGCAAGGACGCGAACTTCTACCCGTTCCCCGCGGTCGACGGCGGCACCGCACCGGTCGTCAGCGGCGGTGACGCGGCGGTCGTCCTCAAGGACGCCAAGAACGCCAAGGCGGGCATGAAGCTCCTGGAGTACCTGGCCACCCCCGAGGCCGCGGCCGTGTGGGCGAAGGCGGGCGGCTTCCTGTCCCCGAACAAGAAGCTCGACCTCGCCTCCTACGGCGACGACGTCACCCGCGCCACCGCCAGGTCCCTGGTCGGCGCCGGCGACTCGGTCCGCTTCGACATGTCCGACCAGGCGCCGGCGGCCTTCGGCGGCACCAAGGGCGCGGGCGAGTGGAAGCTGCTCCAGGACTTCCTGCGCGACCCCTCCGACCCGAAGGGCACCGCGGCCGAGCTGGAGTCCGCGGCCGCCAAGGCCTACCAGAACTGAGCGGAGCGATGACCGCCACCACACTCGTGAAGGGGCAGGCGGGCCCGCGGGCCGCCGGCGTGGCGCGCGGGCGCCGCAGCCGGCGGCGCGCCCGGCTGATCGCCCTGCTCTTCGTCTTCCCCGCCCTGCTCCTGCTCGGCGCGCTCGTCGTCTACCCGGTGCTGTTCTCCGTCGGCCGCAGCTTCTTCGACGCCTCCGGCACCCGGTTCGTCGGCGGCGGCAACTACGCCCAGATGTTCCGCGACCCGGCCACCCTGAAGGCCATCCGCAACACCACCATCTGGGTGGTCGTGGCCCCCGCCCTGCTGACCGGCCTCGGCCTGATCCTGGCCGTGCTGGTGGAGAAGGTCCGCTGGGCCACCGCCTTCAAGTTGCTGCTGTTCATGCCGATGGCGGTGTCCTTCCTGGCCGCCGGCATCATCTTCCGGCTCGCCTACGACGAGGACCCGAACAAGGGCGTCCTGAACGCCGCCGTGGTCTCCGTCCACGACGCCTTCGAGGGCTCGTCGGCGTATCCGACGGCACGCGGCCGCCAAGGACTGCTGACCCAGGACCCTGACGGCTCCTACGGTACGACCGCCTCGTCGGGCGGCTCGGTGACGCTCCCCATGGTCGGCGTACTGCCCAAGGACCTGCCCAAGGGCGCCTCGCCCGCCTACCCGGCGGCCGCGAGGAAGGCCGCGCCCGGCGAGCTGCGCGGGGTCGTCTACCTGGACTTCACCCCCGGTGGGGGCGGCAGGCAGGGCAAGGTGGACCCGCAGGAGAGCGGGCTGCCCGGCATGACGGTCCAGGCGGTGCGCGACGGACGGACGGTCGCGAGCGCGACGAGCGCGGCCGACGGGTCCTTCCGCTTCTCCGGGCTGCGCGCCGGCTCGTACACCGTGCGGCTGCCGGCGTCCAACTTCGCCCAGCCCTACCAGGGCGTCTCCTGGCTCGGCCCGACCCTGGTCACCCCGGCGATCATCGGCGCGTACCTGTGGATCTGGACGGGCTTCGCGATGGTGCTGATCGGCGCGGGCCTGTCCACGCTGCCCCGGGACGCGCTGGAGGCGGCCCGGATGGACGGGGCGAACGAGTGGCAGATCTTCCGCCGGATCACCGTCCCGCTGCTGGCACCCGTCCTGACGGTCGTGTTCGTGACCCTCGTGATCAATGTGATGAAGGTCTTCGACCTCGTCTACATCATCGCGCCCGGGCCGGTGCAGGAGGACGCCACCGTCCTCGCGACCCAGATGTGGCTCGTGTCCTTCGGCGGCGGCAACAACCAGGGCCTCGGCAGCGCGCTGGGCGTGCTGCTCCTGCTCCTGGTGATCCCGGCGATGGTCTTCAACGTCCGCCGTTTCCGCAAGAGCCAACGATGAGGAGTCAGCGATGAACGCGATCAGGCGCGGCCTGGGCAACGGCCTGGTGCAGGCCTTCCTGGTGGTGATCGGCCTGGTCTGGCTGACCCCGCTCGCGGGCCTCTTCGTCTCCTCCCTGCGCTCGGCGCAGGACACGGCGAAGGGCGGCTGGTGGACGGCGCTGGCCAGTCCCGGCCAGCTGTCCTTCGGCAACTACTCGGCGCTGCTGAAGAACTCCGGGATGACCCAGGCGTTCTGGAACACGGTGCTGATCTCGGTGCCGGCGACCACCCTCGTCGTCGTCCTCGCCGCGCTCGCCGGATATGCCTTCGCCTGGCTGGACTTCCCGCTCCGGGAGCCGCTGTTCCTGCTGGTGGTGGCCCTGTTGGTGGTGCCGGTGCAGATCGGTCTGCTGCCGGTGGCCAAACTGTTCGGCGCGCTGGGCCTGTTCGGCACGATCCCCGGCGTCGTCCTCTTCCACGTCGCCTACGGACTGCCGTTCGCGGTGTTCCTGCTCCGCAACTACTTCGCGGAGATGCCGAAGGAGATGCTGGAGGCGGCCCGCATGGACGGCGGCAGCGAGTGGCGCATCTTCACCCGGCTCGTCCTGCCGGTGGGGCGTCCCGCCCTCGCCTCACTCGCCATCTTCCAGTTCCTTTGGGTCTGGAACGACATGCTGGTCGCCCTGCTGTTCGCCGACAGCTCCTCCCAGCCGCTGACCGTGGAACTCCAGTCCCAGATCCGCCAGTTCGGCAGCAACATCGACGTCCTGGCGCCGGGTGCGTTCCTGTCCCTGATCGTGCCGGTGGTGGTGTTCTTCGCCTTCCAGCGGCACTTCGTGCAGGGCGTGATGGCGGGTTCGGTCAAGTGACCGAGCCCGCCGGGCTCACGGGTGACCGCCGGACGCCGACACCGGCGGGGCGGCGGGAGAGGGGCGGCAGCGGGAATCCGCCGCCGCCCCCTTCCTCACGGTGACGCCGGCGGATACAGCGAACGCGGCAGCTGCGATGCCGCCGCCGCGTCCAGCAGCCACAGGGTGCGGGAGCGGCCGACCGCACCCGCCGCCGGGGCCTGGATCTCGCCCGCGCCCGACAGGGCGATGGCCGCCGCCTCGGCCTTGTCCTCACCGGCCGCGAGGAGCCAGACCTCGCGGGCCGAGCGGATCGCCGGAAGGGTCAGGCTGATCCGGGTCGGCGGGGGCTTGGGGGCGCCGTGGACGCCCACCACCGTGCGCTCGGTCTCCCGCACGGCCGGCAGCTCCGGGAAGAGCGAGGCCACGTGGGTGTCCGGGCCGACGCCCAGCATCAGGACGTCGAAGGTGGGCACCGAGCCGTGGTTCTCCGGCCCGGCCGCCTTCGCCAGTTCCGCCGCGTACGCCTCGGCCGCCGCCTCGACGTCCGCACCGTACGGCCCGTCGGAGGCGGGCATGGCGTGCACGCGCTCCGGGTCCAGCGGGACGGAGTCCAGCAGGGCCTCGCGGGCCTGGGTGACATTGCGCTCGGGGTCGCCCTCGGGGAGATACCGCTCGTCGCCCCACCACAGGTCGAGGCGGCCCCAGTCGACGGCGTCCCGGGCCGGCGCCGCCGCCAGCGCGGCGAGCAGGCCGTTGCCGTTGCGGCCGCCCGTGAGGACCACGGACGCGGTGCCCCGGGAGGCCTGCGCGTCCACGATCTTCGTGATGAGACGGGCCGCGGCGGCCCGCGCCATCAGCTCCTTGTCACGGTGGACGACCAGCTGCGGAGTGTTCACTTCGCCGCCGCCTTCCTCGCCGGTGCCTTCTTCGCGGTCTTGGCCGCCGCCTTCTTCGCGGGAGCCTTGGCCGCGTCCTCCTCGGCCTCCGGCTCGGCGACCGCCTCGTCGGCGGACGGCTGCTGCTCCGGAACCGTGCTCAGCCGCTCCACGCCGTAGCGCAGGGCCGACGCGTAGGTGTCGTCCGGGTCGAGCCGGCGCAGTTCCTCCGCGATCAGCTCGGCGGTCTCCCGCCGCTTGAGCGCCACCGCGCGGGCCGGCTGGCCCTCGATGGTCAGCGTGGCCAGGGAGCCGTCCGCGCGGTCCAGGACGATCGGGCCGCAACTGGTGTCCATCCGGACCGCCGTCAGACCCGGGCCCGAGGACAGGGAGCGCTTCACCGGGACGTCCAGCCGGTCCGCGAGCCACATCGCCAGCAGCTCACAGCTCGGGTTGAACTCCTCGCCCTCCACCTCGACGGCCCGCACCTCGCAGATGACCTGGTCCAGGGCCGCCGCCAGCATCGAGCGCCACGGCGTGATCCGGGTCCAGGACAGGTCCGTGTCCCCGGGCGTGTAGCTCGCGGCGCGGGCCGACAGCTCCCGCACCGGCTGCTCGGCGGCGTAGGTGTCGGTGACCCGGCGCTGCGCCAGGGCGCCCAGCGGGTCCTTCGCCGGGTCCAGCGGGGCGTTCACCGGCCACCACACGACCACCGGCGCGTCCGGCAGCAGCAGCGGCAGCACGACCGAGTCGGCGTGGTCGACGACCTCGCCGTGCAGCCGGAGCACGACCGTCTCACCGGTGCCCGCGTCCGCGCCCACCCGCACCTCGGCGTCCAGCCGCGAGGACGTGCGGTCGCGCGGGGTGCGGGAGACCCGCCTGATGACCACCAGCGTGCGCGAGGGGTGTTCGCGCGATGCGTCGTTGGCGGCCTTCAGGGAGTCGTAGGCGTTCTCCTCGTCGGTGACGATGACGAGGGTGAGGACCATGCCGACGGCGGGTGTTCCGATGGCGCGGCGGCCCTGTACGAGCGCCTTGTTGATCTCTCCGGCGGTGGAGTCGGTCAGGTCTATCTTCATGGCCGGCGCCAGCTCCGTCCGTCTCGTGCGAGCATCTCGTCCGCCTCGGCGGGGCCCCAGGTGCCCGACTTGTACTGTGCGGGCTTGCCGTGCCTGTCCCAGTACTCCTCGATCGGGTCGAGGATCTTCCAGGACAGCTCGACCTCCTCCGTGCGCGGGAAGAGGTTGGCGTCGCCGAGCAGCACGTCCAGGATGAGCCGCTCGTAGGCCTCCGGGCTGGACTCGGTGAACGACTCGCCGTAGGCGAAGTCCATCGAGACGTCCCGGATCTCCATCGAGGTGCCCGGCACCTTGGAGCCGAAGCGGACCGTGATGCCCTCGTCCGGCTGGACGCGGATGACGATCGCGTTCTGGCCCAGCTCCTCCGTCGCCGTGTGGTCGAAGGGGGAGTGGGGCGCGCGCTGGAAGACGACGGCGATCTCGGTGACCCGGCGGCCGAGGCGCTTGCCGGTGCGCAGGTAGAAGGGGACACCCGCCCAGCGGCGGTTGTCGATCTCCAGCTTGATCGCGGCGTAGGTGTCGGTCTTCGACTTCTGGTCGATGCCGTCCTCTTCGAGGTAGCCGATGACCTTCTCGCCGCCCTGCCAGCCGCCCGCGTACTGCCCGCGCACGGTGCTGCGGCCGAGGTCCTTCGGCAGCCGTACCGCGCCGAGCACCTTCTCCTTCTCCGCGGCCAGCGCGTCCGCGCCGAAGGAGGCGGGCTCCTCCATGGCGGTGAGCGCCATGAGCTGGAGCAGGTGGTTCTGGATGACGTCACGGGCGGCGCCGATGCCGTCGTAGTAGCCGGCCCGGCCGCCGATGCCGATGTCCTCGGCCATGGTGATCTGCACGTGGTCCACGAAGGACCGGTTCCAGATCGGCTCGAACATCGTGTTGGCGAAGCGCAGCGCCAGGATGTTCTGGACGGTCTCCTTGCCGAGGTAGTGGTCGATCCGGAACACCTGCTCCGGTTCGAACACCTCGTGCACGATCGAGTTCAGTTCCTCGGCCGACCTCAGGTCGTGGCCGAACGGCTTCTCGATGACCGCGCGCCGCCAGGAACCGCCGGACTGGTCGGCGAGACCGTGCTTCTTCAGCTGCTGGATGACGACGGGGAAGGAGCGCGGCGGCACCGACAGGTAGAAGGCGAAGTTGCCGCCCGTGCCCTGGGCCTTGTCCAGCTCCTCGATGGTGGAGCGCAGCCGCTCGAACGCGTCGTCGTCGTCGAAGGTGCCCTGGACGAAGCGCATCCCCTGGATGAGCTGCTGCCAGACCTCCTCGCGGAAGGGGGTACGGGCGTGCGCCTTGACGGCGTCGTGGACCTCCTGCGCGAAGTCCTCGTTGGCCCACTCGCGGCGGGCGAAGCCCACCAGCGAGAAGCCCGGCGGCAGCAGACCCCGGTTGGCGAGGTCGTACACGGCGGGCATCAGCTTCTTGCGGGACAGGTCGCCCGTGACACCGAAGATGACCAGACCCGACGGCCCCGCGATACGCGGGAGCCGTCGGTCGGCCGGGTCACGAAGCGGGTTCGCTCCGGAACCGGAAACGGGTGACAAGTCAGCCCTCCGAGGGGGCGAGGCGCTCGAGCTCCGCCTGGGTGGACTTCAGCAGGTCGTTCCAGGACGCCTCGAACTTGTCGACGCCCTCGTCCTCCAGCACCTGCACAACGTCGTCGTACGCGATGCCGAGCTTCTCCAGCGCGTCGAGCTCGGCGCGGGCCTGCTCGTAGGTGCCGGTGACCGCGTCGCCACGGATCTCGCCGTGGTCGTCGGTGGCCTCCAGCGTGGCCTCCGGCATGGTGTTGACCGTGTTCGGCGCCGCCAGCTCCTCGACGTACATGGTGTCCTTGTACGCCGGGTCCTTCACACCGGTGGAGGCCCACAGCGGACGCTGCTTGTTGGCGCCCGCGTTCTCCAGCGCGCTCCAGCGGTCGGAGGAGAAGACCTCCTCGTACGCCTGGTAGGCGAGGCGCGCGTTGGCGACGCCGGCCTTGCCGCGCAGCGCCTTGGCCTCGTCGGTGCCCAGCTCGTCGATCCGGCGGTCGATCTCGGTGTCCACGCGGGACACGAAGAAGGACGCCACCGAGCGGATCTTCGACAGGTCGAGGCCGCGCTCCTTCGCCTTCTCCAGACCGGAGAGGTAGGCGTCCATGACCGCGCGGTAGCGCTCCAGGGAGAAGATCAGCGTGACGTTGACGCTGATGCCGAGGCCGATGACCTCGGTGATCGCCGGGAGGCCCGCCTTGGTGGCCGGGATCTTGATGAGGGTGTTGGGGCGGTCCACCAGCCAGGCCAGCTGCTTGGCCTCGGCGACGGTCGCCTTGGTGTTGTGCGCGAGGCGGGGGTCGACCTCGATGGAGACCCGGCCGTCCTGGCCGTCCGTCGCGTCGAAGACCGGGCGCAGGATGTCGGCGGCGTCGCGGACGTCCGCCGTGGTGATCATGCGGATGGCCTCTTCGACCGTGACCTTGCGGGCGGCGAGGTCCGAGACCTGCCGGTCGTAGCCGTCGCCCTGCGAGATCGCCTTCTGGAAGATCGTCGGGTTGGTGGTGACGCCCACGACGTGCTGCTGGTCGATCAGCTCGGCGAGGTTGCCGGACGTGATCCGCTTGCGCGACAGGTCGTCCAGCCAGATCGCGACGCCTTCGTCGGAGAGGCGCTTGAGTGCGTCTGTCATGGAATTACATCTCCTACGTGTCGTATGTGAGCGTCAGCGCTGGGCGGCGGCGATGGATTCCCGGGCCTTGGCGGCCACGTTCTCGGCAGTGAAGCCGAACTCGCGGAAGAGCACCTTGCCGTCCGCGGAAGCACCGAAGTGCTCCAGGGAAACGATGCGGCCGGCGTCCCCGACGTACTTGTGCCAGGTCAGCCCGATGCCCGCCTCCACGGCGACCCTTGCCTTGACGGTCGGCGGCAGCACGGAGTCCCGGTACCCCGGGTCCTGCTGCTCGAACCACTCCACGCACGGCATGGACACGACGCGGGTCGCGATCCCGTCGGCCTGGAGCTGCTCACGCGCCTCGACGGCCACGTGCACCTCGGAACCGGTGGCGATCAGGACGACCTGCGGGTCGCCGCCCTCGGCCTCGAAGAGGACGTAACCACCGCGCGCGGCGTCCTCGTTGGGCTCGTACGCCGGCACGCCCTGGCGGGTGAGCGCGAGGCCGTGCGGCTGGCCCTTGCCGTACTCCTTGGTGTAGCGCGACAGGATCTCGCGCCAGGCGACCGCGGTCTCGTTGGCGTCCGCCGGGCGGACGACGTTCAGGCCCGGGATCGCGCGCAGCGACGCCAGGTGCTCGACCGGCTGGTGGGTGGGGCCGTCCTCGCCGAGACCGATGGAGTCGTGCGTCCACACGAACGTCACCGGCAGGTGCATGAGGGCCGACAGGCGCACGGCGTTGCGCATGTAGTCAGAGAAGACGAGGAAGGTGCCGCCGTACACACGGGTGTTGCCGTGCAGCGTGATGCCGTTCAGCTCCGCGCCCATGGAGTGCTCGCGGATGCCGAAGTGGATCGTGCGCCCGTACGGGTTGGCCTCCGGCAGGGGGTTGCCCTCGGGCAGGAAGGAGCTGTCCTTGTCGATGGTCGTGTTGTTGGAGCCGGCGAGGTCGGCGGAGCCGCCCCACAGTTCCGGGACGACCGGGCCGAGCGCCTGCAGCACCTTGCCGGAGGCGGCACGCGTGGCGACCGACTTGCCGGGCTCGAAGACCGGGATCTTCTCCTCCCAGCCGGTGGGCAGCTCGCCCTTGGCGATGCGGTCGAACTCGGCGGCGCGCTCGGGGTTGTCGTCCCGCCACAGCTGGAGGGACTTCTCCCACTCGGCCTTCGCCTGGGCGCCGCGGTCCAGGGCCTTGCGGGTGTGGGTGATCACCTCGTCCTCGACCTGGAAGCTCTGCTCGGGGTCGAAGCCGAGCACGCGCTTGGTGGCCGCGACCTCGTCCTCGCCGAGCGCCGAGCCGTGCGCGGCCTCGGTGTTCTGCGCGTTCGGGGCCGGCCAGGCGATGATCGAGCGCATCGCGATGAACGAGGGCCGGTCGGTGACCTGCTTGGCCTCCTGGATCGCGGCGAAGATCGCCTGCGGGTCCAGGTCGCCGTTCTCCTTGGCCTCCACCCGCTGCACGTGCCAGCCGTAGGCCTCGTAGCGCTTGGCGGTGTCCTCGGAGACGGCCGTCTCGGTGTCGCCCTCGATCGAGATGTGGTTGTCGTCCCACAGCAGGACCAGGTTGCCGAGCTTCTGGTGGCCGGCCAGCGAGGACGCCTCGGCGGAGATGCCCTCCTGGAGGCAGCCGTCACCGGCGATGCAGAAGATGAAGTGGTCGAAGGGCGACTCGCCCTGCGGGGCCGCCGGGTCGAACAGACCGCGCTCGTAGCGGGCGGCCATCGCCATGCCCACCGCGTTGGCCACACCCTGGCCCAGCGGGCCGGTCGTGGTCTCCACACCCTTGGTGTGCCCGTACTCCGGGTGGCCGGGGGTCTTCGAACCCCAGGTGCGGAAGGCCTCCAGGTCCGCCAGCTCCAGGCCGAAGCCGGCCAGGTAGAGCTGCGTGTAGAGGGTCAGGGAGGAGTGGCCGGCGGACAGCACGAAGCGGTCGCGGCCGACCCACTCCGGGTCGGCCGGGTCGTGCCGCATCACCTTCTGGAAGAGGGTGTAGGCGGCGGGGGCCAGGCTCATCGCCGTACCGGGATGGCCGTTGCCGACCTTCTGTACGGCGTCGGCGGCCAGGACGCGAGCGGTGTCCACGGCCCGCTGGTCCAGCTCGGTCCACTCAAGGTCTGTGGTGGTCGGCTTGGTGCTCACCCTGGGTCAGGGCTCCTCTCCACATGTCGGTCGCCGGTCTTCGGGGCATACGCCCACCCGGCCGCCGGCGTGCTTCTGCTCACCGGCCGTTGTCGAGCCTACCCCCGTAAGGACGTGCGTTTTTTCGAGTGTTTCCAGACTGCCGGGACTCCGTGCGATCCGCCTCCCGACTGGCCGGACAAGGCATTTGGCACATGAATACGGAGCCGGTCATCTGAGCGCTCAATCGAGAGGTGGGACCCCTCTTATGGGCCGTCCGCCGACACGACTTATGGGGTGTCCGCCGACACGACCGCGGGCCGTGCGCCAACACGACCCCACCCCCGCGAAGGCCGGGGTATGGGCAACGTCTAAAGTGGCGTGGTACGCGCGAGCCTTTACCGGGACTTCACAGGGGGAGGCTTGCTGGGATGTCTCTGTCAGGGGTGTGCGTGACGGCCGTCGAATCCCGTCCAGCGGGTGTGCTCGGTGGTGCGAGCCAGGGCCCGGTTCATCGGCCGTTCGGGGCCCGTGTCAAGGCGTTCGTGGCTCTGACCAAGCCGCGGATCATCGAGCTTCTGCTCATCACCACCGTTCCGGTGATGTTCCTGGCGCAGCAGGGCGTGCCCGATCTGCAGCTGGTGCTGCTGACCTGCGTCGGCGGCTACCTCTCCGCGGGCGGCGCCAACGCGCTGAACATGTACATCGACCGCGACATCGACGCCCTGATGGACCGCACCTCGCAGCGGCCGCTGGTGACCGGCATGGTCAGCCCGCGCGAGTGCCTGGCCTTCGGCATCACCCTGGCCGTCGTCTCGACGCTGCTGTTCGGGCTCACCGTCAACTGGCTGAGCGCGTGGCTGTCGCTCGGAGCGCTCCTCTTCTACGTCGTCGTCTACACGATGATCCTCAAGCGGCGTACGTCGCAGAACATCGTGTGGGGCGGCATCGCCGGCTGTCTGCCGGTGCTGATCGGCTGGTCCGCCGTCAAGGACTCGATGTCCTGGGCGCCGGTCATCCTCTTCCTCGTCATGTTCTTCTGGACCCCGCCGCACTACTGGCCGCTGTCCATGAAGGTCAAGGACGACTACGCGCGCGTGGGCGTGCCGATGCTCCCGGTGGTCGCCTCCAACAAGGTCGTCGCCCGGCAGATCGTCATCTACAGCTGGGTGATGGTCGCCGTCTCGCTGCTGCTCACCCCTCTGGGTTACACCGGCTGGTTCTACACCGTGGTGGCGCTCGCCGCCGGCGGCTTCTGGCTGTGGGAGGCGCACGGGCTCCAGAACCGCGCGAAGGCCGAGGTGACGGGCGTGAAGCTGAAGGAGATGCGGCTGTTCCACTGGTCCATCACCTACGTCTCCATCCTCTTCGTCGCCGTCGCGGTGGACCCCTTCCTCCGCTGAGCCCCCTCTTCTCCTCCGATTTCTCCTCCGACGGGAGGGGTGCGTGGTCAAGGCCACGCCCCCCTCCCGTCGCCGTTCGATCTACCCGTCGGTAGCATCCTGGCCATGGCAGACACGCAGCAGGTTGACGCGCGGGCCGAGCGCAAGGTGTCCCGGCTCGCCCACCAGATCAGCGCCGTCGCGATTGCGCACGGCGGTGCGGAGGGCCAGGTCGCCTACATCGGCGAGCGCGGCGCCCGGATCGTCCTCGTCGGCGAGGACGGCGGCTGGGGCGACCTGGTGGCCCCCAGCTACGCCATCGCCGAGCAGGCGGTCGAGAAGTCCGGCATCACCGTCCACGAGTCCTTCGACGGCGAGTTCGCGGCGAAGGTGAAGACGGGACGCTACGAGTGGACCCGGATGGCCGGACTCCAGCTCGGCGGCCCGACCAACGACTGAGCACGGGGCCGCCGGCGCCGCCGAACAGGCCCGGACGGTGCCGAGCCGCGACTCCGCCGCCTGATGGAGTTTTGCGGGTGTGAGGGGGGCGCGTCCTGGGGGCGGGCCTCTTGTGGCCGCGGGCGGTGTTGGGGGCTTGGGCGGGTTCGCGTGCTGGGGGGCGGGTCTCTCGTGGTCGTCGACGGAGTTGCGGCCTTGAGGGGGTTCGCGTGCTGGGTGGCGGGTGTCTTGTGGTCGTGGGCGGTGTTGCGGCCTTGAGGGGGTTCGCGTCCTGGTCGACGGGCCTCCCGTGGTCGCCGGGAGAGCGGCGGTCCCGTACTGCACCCACGGCCTGGATGACGGAGGGCCTGCGGTCGCCGGGGAGCTGCGGTCCCGCACTGCGCTCGCGTCCTTGACGACAGAGGGCCTGTGGCTGCGACGAAGGCTGCGGGTCCTCGGTCGGATTCGCGTTCTGGATGACCGACGGCCTGCGGCCGCGGGGGAGCTGCGGTCCCGTACTGCACCCGCGTCCCGGGTAACAGGCGGCCTGCGGTCGCCGGCGAAGGCCGCGGGTCTCGGGTCGGATTCGCGTCCTGGACGAGAGCGGGCCTACGGCCGCCGGGGAGTTGCGGTCCCGTACTGCAACCGCGGCCTGGATGAGGAGGGCCTGCGGTCGCCGGCGAAGGCTGCGGGCCTGGGTCGGATTCGCGTTCTGGATGACAGATGGCCTGCGGCCGCCGGGGGAGCTGAGGTCCCGTACTGCACTCGCGACCTGGACGGCAGATGGCCCGCGGCCGCAGGGGGAGCTGTGGTCCCGTACGCACCCGCGTCCCGGGTGACAGGCGGCCCGCGGCCGACGACGAAGGGTCACGAGCCCCGGTCGGATCCGCGACGCGGACGGCCCGCGGCTCCGGCGAGTCCGTGGTTGTGGGCCGGCCGCGACCTCGTGCCCGGTTCACCCGTTAGGACGGGTAAGGCAGACGCGTCCCACGGGGAGTCCCGGATGATCGAAACGCCGTCCCTCGTGGACCAGTACTGCCATGGCGTACTGCGGACGGAACTGGGCCTCGGCACCTTCGAGGCCCAGCTGGCCCGCACCGAGGGCCCGCCGGCGGCGGGCACCACCCTCTTCGACACCCAGACCGGCTTCGCCGTGCGGCGCTGGTGCCCGCCCCTGCTAGGCCTCCAGCCGCACTGCCCGCCCGCCCTCTATCTGGCCCGGCGCCGGGAACTGGGCGCCCCGGAAGCGGCCCGCAGGCTGCTGCGCGGCAGCGGCATCACCACCTACCTCGTCGACACGGGCCTGCCCGGCGACCTCACCGGCCCCCCGGAGATGGCCTGCGCGGGCGACGCCGAGGCCCGTGAGATCGTCCGTCTGGAACTGCTCGCGGAGCAGGTCGCCGACACCTCCGGCACGGTCGAGTCCTTCCTCGCCAACCTCGCCGAATCGGTGCACGGCGCTGCCGCGCACGCGGTCGCCTTCACCTCCGTCGCGGGCCTCAGACACGGCCTGGCACTCGCGCCCGAGCCGCCCGGCGCCGGCGAGGTACGGGGCGCCGCCAGCCCCTGGCTGGCGGCGAGGAGGGTCGGCGGCGCCCTGTCCGATCCCGTGCTGCTGCGGCACCTGCTGTGGATCGCCGTCGCCTCCGGCCTGCCGCTGCAGCTGCACGCCGGGCTCGGCGAGCCGGGCTCCCGCATCGATCGCACGGACCCGGTGCTGCTCACCGACTTCGTGCGGGCCACCTCCGGCCTCGGCACCGACCTGATCCTGCTGCACGGCTACCCGTACCACCGGCACGCCGCCCACCTGGCCGGGGTCTTCCCGCACGTCTATGCCGACTCGGGTGCCGCGCTCGTGCGCACCGGTGCCCGCGCGGCCACCGTCCTCGCCGAGATCCTGGAGCTGTCCCCCTTCGGCAAGATCCTCTTCTCCAGCGGCGCCCACGGCCTGCCCGAGCTGCACGTGGTCGCCGCCGGCCTCTTCCGCGAGGCCCTGAGCCGTGTGCTCGGCACCTGGGTCGCCGAGGGCGCCTGGTCCCTTGAGGACGCCCAGCGGGTGGCCCGGCTGATCGCGGCGGACAACGCGCGCCGGGTTTACGGCCTCGGATGACCCGCCCAGACTGAGCGGATGCCGACCGAATTACTGCTCGAACGCTTCCTGGACGCACTCGGGCCACTGCGGCCCCGCGCGGTGTGGGCGCACGGCTCGCTGGCCGGCGGCGACTACCGGGAGGGCGTGAGCGATCTGGACCTCATCGCGGTCCTGCCGGGCCCGGTGGACCTGCGGACCGTACGGCGCACGGTGACGCTGCACCGGCGGCTGCGCACCGCGCCGCTCGCCGCGAAACTCCACTGCAGCTACCTCGGCCCGGGCGCCCTGGACGACCCGGAGCGCTCCCACCTCACGTGGGCGCACGGACATGTGATGCGCCGTCCGGTCACCCCCGTCACCCGGCGCGAGCTGCACGACTTCGGCCGGGTGCTGCACGGCGCACCCCCGGGCGCACTGCTCCCGCCGGTGCCGGACGGGCAGCTCCACGGCTTCGTCGTACGGGATCAGCGGGACTTCTGGCGGCCGGCCGTCGGCAAGGCCCGGCTGTGGCGCCAGGACGTCTGGGTCGACCTCGGTCTGCTGACCTTCGCCCGCGCCACCGTCACCCTGCGCGAGGGCCGGCTGATCTCCAAGCGGGACGCGCTGGCGCGGCTGCCGGGGCTCGGCGCGCCCGCCGAGGTCGTCGAGGACATCGCCCGGCGGCGCTACGCGGACCCCGCCCCGCCGGACCCCGCCTGGCCCGCCCGGCGCGCCGAGCTGACCCGGGCCTACCTCGGGCCGGCGATCGACGCACTGGTCACCACGTACGGGTGACTCACGTACGGGTGCCGACCGCCACCTCGGCCGAGGGACCCGGCAGGTCCAGGGCCGCATCCGGGCGCTCCCGCAGGGCCAGCAGGACCCGCATGACGCCGATCCACACCAGGCAGGAGCCGAGCATGTGCAGGCCGACCAGGACCTCGGGCAGGTGCGTGAAGTACTGCACGTAACCGATGACACCCTGCGCGAGCAGGATCAGGAACAGCTCGCGGGTGCGGACCAGGGGGCCCTTGGGGGCGTCGACGGCCTTGAGGACGAACCACAGCGCGAAGGTCAGCGTCACCACGATCCAGGCCAGCACCGCGTGCAGCTTGGCCACGGTCTCCCAGTCGATGGGGATCCGCTTGACGTCGCTGGAGTCACCCGCGTGCGGTCCGGCCCCCGTCACCACCGTGCCGACGGCGATGAGCAGCAGGGACGCGGCCACGAGGAACCACACCAGCTGCTGCACGGCCTTGCCGACCAGTTCCCGGGGCGCGCCGTCGCCCTCGCGGGTGCGCTGCCACATCACCGCGGCGACCGTGACGAGAGCCGTCGCCAGCAGGAAGTGGGCCGCGACGGTGTACGGGTTGAGGCCGACCAGCACGACGATGCCGCCGAGGACGGCGTTGCCCATCACCAGCCAGAACTGGGCCCAGCCGAGCCGGGTCAGGCTGCGCCGGTACGGCTTCTCGGCGCGGGCGGCGATGATCGCCCAGCCGACCGCGGCGCACAGCACGTACGTCAGCATGCGATTGCTGAACTCGATGGCGCTGTGATAGCTCAGCGCCTGCGTCGGCGTCAGTGAGCCGTCGGTGCACTCGGGCCAGGTCGGGCAGCCGAGGCCCGAGCCGGTGAGGCGTACGGCGCCGCCGGTGACGACGATGACCACCGACATCACGAGCGCGGAGAGGGCCGCCCGCTGCACGGTCCGGGGATCCGGCGTCCAGCGGTCGGCGATGAAGGCGAGCGGGTTGCGCAGGGCCGCTACGGCATCGGCGCGGTTCAGCTTTGGCACGCCCACCATCGTAGGCCGCCGCTTGTGCACGCTTTCACGAGGGTCCGTGTGACGCCTCACTCCCAGCGGAAGAACTTCCCCGCCGCGGCGAGCCCCACGACCGCCCACACCGCGAGGATGCCCAGGTCGGCCCAGGGCGTCCCGGCGCCGTGCTGGAGCACGTCCCGCAGGCCGCCGGAGAGCGCGGAGATGGGCAGCAGGCCGAGGACGTGCTGCCCCGCCGAGCCGAACTTCGCCAGCGGGACGACGACCCCGCCGCCGACGAGCAGCAGCAGGAACACCAGGTTCGCGCCGGCCAGCGTGGCCTCCGCCTTCAGGGTGCCCGCCATCAGGAGGCCGAGGCCGGAGAAGGCGGCCGTGCCGAGGACCAGCAGAAGCAGTACGGCGGCCGGGTTGCCGTGCGGCGACCAGCCCAGCGCGAAGGCGATCACCGCCAGCAGGACGATCTGCAGGACCTCCGTGACCAGGACCGACGCCGTCTTCGCGGTCATCAGGCCCCAGCGGGGCAGTGGCGAGGAGGCGAGCCGCTTCAGGACGCCGTAGCGCCGCTCGAAGCCGGTCCCGATGGCCTGCCCGGTGAACGCCGTCGACATCACGGCGAGGGCCAGGATGCCCGGCGCGAGGAAGTCGACCGCCTTGCCGGCGCCGGTGTCGACGATGTCCACGGAGCTGAAGAGCACCAGCAGCAGGGTCGGGATGACGACCGTCAGCAGCAGCTGCTCGCCGTTGCGCAGCAGCATCTTGGTCTCCAGGACCGCCTGCGCCGCGATCATGCGGGGCAGGGGCGCCGCACCCGGCTTGGGGGCGTAGGTACCCGACGCGGTGGTCATGAGCGCAGCTCCTTGCCGGTCAGCTCCAGAAAAACGTCCTCCAGCGTGTGCCGCTCCACCGAGATCCGGTCCGGCATCACGCCGTGCTGGGCGCACCAGGAGGTCACCGTCGCCAGCAGCTGGGGGTCGACCTTGCCGGCGACCCGGTAGGCGCCCGGGGTCAGCTCGGCCACAGTGCAGTCGGCCGGGAGCGCCTTGAGCAGGGAGCCCACGTCGAGGCCGGGACGGCCGGTGAAGCGCAGGGTGTTCTCGGCGCCGCCCTTGCACAGCTCCTCCGGGGAGCCCTGGGCGATGACCCGGCCGCCGTCGATGATCGCCACGTCGTCGGCGAGCTGCTCGGCCTCTTCCATGTGGTGCGTGGTGAGGATCACCGACACGCCGTCGGCGCGCAGGTCCTTCACCAGGTCCCAGGTGGCCCGGCGGGCCTGCGGGTCGAGACCGGCGGTCGGCTCGTCCAGGAACACCAGTTCCGGGCGGCCCACCACGGCCATGGCGAGCGCCAGCCGCTGCTGCTGGCCGCCGGACAGGCGGCGGTAGGAGGTGCGGCCGCAGCTGTCCAGTCCGAGGCGCTCGATCAGGGCGTCCACGTCCAGCGGGTGTGCGTGCAGCTTGGCGACGTGCCGCAGCATCTCGTCCGCCCGGGCGCCGGAGTACACACCGCCGGACTGGAGCATCACGCCTATGCGCGGCCTCAGCTCGGCCGACTGCCGCACCGGGTCGAGGCCCAGGACGCGCACCGCGCCGGAATCCGGCTTGCGGTACCCCTCGCAGGTCTCGACCGTCGTCGTCTTGCCGGCGCCGTTGGGGCCGAGGACGGCCGTCACTCCCGCCTGGGCCGCCAGGTCGAGGCCGTTCACCGCGGTCTTCGTGCCGTACCGCTTCACCAGGGCCTGGACCTGGACCACGGGCTCACTTCGCATGGAACCAGAGTCTAGGGAGACCGCTTGCCGTTCAGGCGCGGGGGTCGGAGAACTCCTCCCGGGGGCGGTGCAGCGGCAGCCAGCGCTCGGCGTAGGCCACCGCGTCGGCCAGCGCGAACAGCCGTACGTCCGCCGCGCCCACCGTGCCGCGCACCACGGGCCGGTCCCGCTCGAAGTCGTGCCCCAGCTCGTCGAACCGGTCGGAGGTGATCGAGACCTCGACGACCTTCTCCCAGCCGCCGCCCGGAGCGGGCCGCCCGACCTGGACGCGGGGCGCCGGGATCCGGTACTCGGCCAGGTGGAAGCAGGTGCAGGAGTGGTAGCCCGCGCCGAGCAGCAGCACCCGGGCGCCCAGCTCCTCCAGCCGGGCCAGGGGGCTGGACTCGCCGAGCCGGCAGTCGGTGGCGTGGCCGTCGGTGATCTCCCCGGCGCGCGGGCCGAGGGCGGCGAAGGAGGTCTGCGGATGCGCGCTGCGCAGGGCGCCGGGCCAGGTCCGCACCGCTTCGGGGATCACGCCGACCCCGCGTGCGGGGGTGACCAGGGGGTCGTAGGCGGGCATGGTGGCGCGGATCCGGTCCCACCACTCCTCGGGCACCGGCGGCCTGGCCCACAGCGCGGGATCGGACAGGTGGCCCGTCTGCGCCGGCACGACGAGCGTGCCGTGGGGGCCGAGGGCGTCGAGAAGTCCCTGGACGACCGCGACGGCCCCTCCGTTCACCCAGCCGAGGGAACTCAGCGAGGAGTGCACGAGGAGAGTCTCGCCGGCCCCGACACCGGCCGTGCGCAGCTCTGCCGCGAGGGTGTCCCGGGTGACAAGTGGGCCGGTCGGAGGGGGTGTGGCCATGCTCCGGGAGTCTTCCGCACCGAGCTCGGGGACGCCAGCGATTTGCTTGGGGGGTGATCGATCAAAGATCGTTTTCCCAGGTCGCATTAGGTATGCCTAAGTGACGCAGGGCACCGCGCAGTGATCCGGACGGCGCTTGTCAGTCTCCGAGGAATTACGCAACAATGGCGTTGTGAAAAACGTCGGCGAGGCTCGGGAGACCCCCACGGGGACCCCGCAGGAGGAGCTCGCGACCGGAGAGCGCTCGACGCGCAACCGGGTCGCGCGGTCCATCCTGGACCACGGGCCGTCGACCGTCGCCGAACTCGCCGGCCGGCTGGGACTCACCCAGGCGGCCGTCAGGCGTCACCTGGACGCGCTGGTCGCGGACGACGTCGTGGAGGCACGCGAGCAGCGGGTGTACGGCACGCGCACGCGCGGCCGCCCCGCCAAGGTCTTCGCGCTCACGGACTGCGGCCGGGACGCCTTCGACCAGTCGTACGACAAGCTGGCCGCGGACGCGATGCGCTGGATCGCCGAGCGTGAGGGCGGCCCCGAGGCGATCGCCGCCTTCGCCCGCGCGCGGATCGCCGCCCAGGCGGGCGCGTACCGCGAGGCGATCGAGGCCGTGACCCCCGACAAGCGCGCCGAAGCGCTGGCCAAGGCGCTGAGCGCGGACGGGTACGCTGCTACGGCGCGCAGCGCACCGGTCGGCGAGCAGCTCTGCCAGCACCACTGCCCGGTGGCCCACGTCGCGGAGCAGTTCCCGCAACTGTGCGAGGCGGAGACGGAGATCTTCGCCGAGCTGCTGGGTACTCACGTACAGCGACTGGCGACCATCGCGCACGGCGACGGCGTCTGCACGACGTTCATTCCCAAGATTTCCACTGACGCACCTGCAAGCACGGCCGGGAGGAACCCCGCATGACTCTCCCCACGGAGACTGCCCACCCTGAGCTCGAGGGCCTGGGCAAGTACGAATACGGCTGGGCCGACTCCGACGTCGCCGGTGCCTCCGCGAGGCGCGGTCTGAACGAGGACGTGGTCCGGGACATCTCGGCGAAGAAGAACGAGCCGGAGTGGATGACCAAGCTCCGCCTCAAGGGCCTGCGCCTGTTCGAGAAGAAGCCCATGCCGAACTGGGGCTCCGACCTCTCGGGCATCGACTTCGACAACATCAAGTACTTCGTGCGCTCCACGGAGAAGCAGGCGGAGTCCTGGGAGGACCTGCCCGAGGACATCAAGAACACCTACGACAAGCTGGGCATCCCGGAGGCCGAGAAGCAGCGCCTGGTCGCCGGTGTCGCCGCCCAGTACGAGTCGGAGGTCGTCTACCACCAGATCCGCGAGGACCTGGAGGAGCAGGGCGTCATCTTCCTCGACACCGACACGGCCCTGAAGGAGCACCCCGAGCTCTTCAAGGAGTACTTCGGCACGGTCATCCCGGTCGGTGACAACAAGTTCGCCTCCCTGAACAGCGCCGTGTGGTCGGGCGGCTCCTTCATCTACGTGCCGAAGGGCGTGCACGTCGAGATCCCGCTCCAGGCATACTTCCGTATCAACACGGAGAACATGGGCCAGTTCGAGCGGACCCTGATCATCGTCGACGAGGGCGCCTACGTGCACTACGTCGAGGGCTGCACCGCCCCGATCTACAAGTCGGACTCGCTGCACAGCGCCGTGGTCGAGATCATCGTCAAGAAGAACGCCCGCTGCCGCTACACGACCATCCAGAACTGGTCGAACAACGTCTACAACCTGGTCACCAAGCGCGCCGTGGCCTACGAGGGCGCGACCATGGAGTGGATCGACGGCAACATCGGCTCCAAGGTGACGATGAAGTACCCGGCCGTCTACCTGATGGGCGAGCACGCCAAGGGCGAGACCCTCTCCATCGCCTTCGCGGGCGAGGGGCAGCACCAGGACGCCGGCTCCAAGATGGTCCACATGGCGCCGAACACGTCCTCCAACATCGTCTCCAAGTCGGTGGCGCGCGGCGGCGGCCGTACCTCGTACCGCGGTCTGGTCGAGATCGGCGAGGGCGCCGCCGGATCGAAGTCCAACGTGCTGTGCGACGCGCTGCTCGTGGACACCATCTCCCGCTCCGACACGTACCCCTACGTGGACGTCCGCGAGGACGACGTGTCCATGGGCCACGAGGCGACCGTCTCCAAGGTCTCCGAGGACCAGCTCTTCTACCTGATGAGCCGCGGCCTCAGCGAGTTCGAGGCGATGGCGATGATCGTGCGCGGCTTCGTCGAGCCCATCGCCAAGGAGCTGCCCATGGAGTACGCCCTCGAGCTCAACCGGCTGATCGAGCTGCAGATGGAAGGCGCGGTCGGCTGAGACCCGCCCCCCGGACAGCAGCCAGCAATTTCTGACGTAGGAAGAGAGCAGACCGACAGCCATGGCTGAGGCTCAGAACATCCCCGTGGGCTCCACCACCGCGGGCCAGATCGCGGTGGCCGCAGAGTCGACCGTCGCCACCCGCATGAGCGCGCCCCCGTCCTTCGACGTGGCGGACTTCCCGGTCCCCCACGGCCGTGAGGAGGAGTGGCGGTTCACGCCGCTGGAGCGGCTGCGCGGGCTGCACGACGGCACCGCGGTGGCCACCGGTGACGGCGTGAAGGTGGACGTCCAGGCCCCCGAGGGCGTGACCGTCGAGACCGTCGGCCGCGACGACGCCCGGATCGGCAGGGCCGGCACTCCCGTGGACCGTGTCGCCGCGCAGGCGCACTCGGCGTTCGAGAAGGCCGGCGTGGTCACCGTCCCCAAGGAGATGGTCCTCACCGAGCCGATCCGCATCGCCGTGCACGGCGAGGGCGGGGTCGCCTACGGCCACCAGGTCGTCGAGCTGGGAGCCTTCGCCGAGGCCGTCGTCGTCATCGACCACACCGGTGACGCCGTGCTCGCCGCCAACGTCGACTACGTCCTGGGCGACGGCGCCAAGCTGACCGTCGTGTCCGTCCAGGACTGGGACGACAAGGCCGTCCACGTCGGCCAGCACAACGCTCTGATCGGCCGGGACGCCACCTTCAAGTCCTTCGTGGTCACCTTCGGTGGCGACCTCGTGCGCCTGCACCCCCGCGTCGCCTACGCCGGCACCGGCGGCGAGGCCGAGCTGTTCGGCCTGTACTTCACCGACTCCGGCCAGCACCAGGAGCACCGCCTCTTCGTCGACCACAACACCCCGCACTGCAAGTCCAACGTCGCCTACAAGGGCGCGCTCCAGGGCGAGGAGGCGCACGCGGTGTGGATCGGTGACGTGCTCATCGAGGCCAAGGCCGAGGGCACGGACACCTACGAGATGAACCGCAACCTGGTCCTCACGGACGGCGCGCGCGTCGACTCGGTGCCGAACCTGGAGATCGAGACCGGCGAGATCGTCGGCGCCGGCCACGCCTCCGCCACCGGCCGCTTCGACGACGAGCAGCTCTTCTACCTGATGGCCCGCGGCATCCCGGAGTACGAGGCCCGCCGCCTGGTGGTCCGCGGCTTCTTCGCCGGGCTGGTGCAGCAGATCGGTGTCGCCGACATCGAGGAGCGCCTGCTCACCAAGATCGAGGAGGAGCTGGAGGCTTCGGTCGCATGACCTTCGTACGCGCCTGCGGGCTGAGCGAGCTGGAGGACGACACCCCCAAGCGGGTGGAACTCGACGGCACGCCGGTCTCGGTCGTGAGGACCGAGGGCGAGGTGTTCGCCATCTACGACATCTGCTCCCACGCGAACGTCTCGCTCTCCGAGGGCGAGGTGGAGGACTGCCAGATCGAGTGCTGGCTGCACGGCTCCTCCTTCGACCTCCGCACCGGCAAGCCGTCCGGCCTCCCGGCCACGCGCCCCGTCCCCGTATACCCCGTAAAGATCGAAGGGGACGACGTTCTCGTCTCCCTCACCCAGGAGTCCTGAGGCACCCATGGCAACGCTTGAAATCCGAGACCTGCACGTCACCGTCGAGGCCGACAACGCCACGAAGGAGATCCTCAAGGGCGTCGACCTCACCGTGAAGCAGGGCGAGACGCACGCCATCATGGGCCCCAACGGCTCGGGCAAGTCGACCCTCGCCTACTCCCTCGCGGGTCACCCGAAGTACACGATCACCAGCGGCACCGTCACCCTCGACGGCGAGGACGTCCTGGAGATGTCCGTCGACGAGCGCGCCCGCGCCGGCCTGTTCCTGGCGATGCAGTACCCGGTCGAGGTGCCCGGCGTCTCGGTCTCCAACTTCCTGCGCACCTCCGCCACCGCGATCCGCGGCGAGGCCCCCAAGCTGCGCACCTGGGTGAAGGAGGTCAAGGAGACCATGGAGCGCCTCAACATGGACCCGTCCTTCGCCGAGCGCAACGTCAACGAGGGCTTCTCCGGCGGTGAGAAGAAGCGCCACGAGATCCTCCAGCTCGAGCTGCTCAAGCCGAAGGTCGCCATCCTCGACGAGACCGACTCGGGTCTCGACGTCGACGCGCTCCGCATCGTCTCCGAGGGCGTCAACCGCGTCCGCGAGTCCGGCGAGGTCGGCACCCTGCTGATCACGCACTACACGCGCATCCTGCGCTACATCAAGCCCGACCACGTCCACGTGTTCGCCGGCGGCCGCATCGTCGAGTCCGGCGGCCCCGAGCTCGCGGACAAGCTGGAGAACGAGGGCTACGAGGCTTACGTGAAGGGTGGCGCATCCGCGTGACATTGCTGCCGGGCCTCCTCGACACCGAGGCGATCCGCAAGGACTTCCCCGTACTGGACCGCCAGGTCCACGACGGCAGGAAGCTCGTGTACCTGGACAACGCCGCGACCTCGCAGAAGCCGCGCCAGGTGCTGGACGCCCTGAGCGAGTACTACGAGCGCTACAACGCCAACGTCCACCGCGGTGTGCATGTGCTCGCCGAGGAGGCCACGGCGCTGTACGAGGGCGCGCGCGACAAGGTCGCCTCGTTCATCAACGCGCCGAGCCGCGACGAGGTGATCTTCACCAAGAACGCCTCCGAGTCGCTCAACCTCGTGGCGAACATGCTGGGCTGGGCCGAAGAGCCCTACCGGGTGGACCACGAGACCGAGATCGTCATCACGGAGATGGAGCACCACTCCAACATCGTGCCGTGGCAGCTGCTCGCGCAGCGCACGGGCGCGAAGCTGAAGTGGTTCGGCCTCACCGACGACGGCCGGCTCGACCTGTCCAACATCGACGAGGTCATCACCGAGAAGACGAAGATCGTCTCCTTCGTGCTGGTGTCGAACATCCTGGGCACGGTCAACCCGGTCGAGGCGATAGTGCGCCGCGCGCAGGAGGTCGGTGCGCTGGTGTGCATCGACGCCTCCCAGGCCGCCCCGCACATGCCGCTGGACGTACAGGCCCTCCAGGCCGACTTCGTGGCCTTCACCGGCCACAAGATGTGCGGCCCGACCGGCATCGGCGTCCTGTGGGGCCGCCAGGAGCTGCTGGAGGACCTGCCCCCGTTCCTGGGCGGCGGCGAGATGATCGAGACCGTCTCGATGCACTCCTCCACCTACGCCCCGGCGCCGCACAAGTTCGAGGCGGGCACCCCGCCGATCGCGCAGGCGGTCGGTCTGGGCGCGGCGATCGACTACCTCCAGGCGATCGGCATGGAGAAGATCCTCGCCCACGAGCACGCGCTCACCGAGTACGCGGTGCGGCAGCTGGGCAACGTCCCGGACCTGCGGATCATCGGCCCCACCACGGCCGAGGACCGCGGCGCGGCGATCTCCTTCACCCTCGGCGACATCCACCCGCACGACGTGGGCCAGGTCCTCGACGAGCAGGGCATCGCGGTCCGTGTCGGTCACCACTGCGCCCGTCCGGTCTGCCTCCGGTACGGAATTCCTGCGACCACGCGAGCGTCGTTCTATCTGTACTCCACGCCGGCCGAGATCGACGCTCTGGTCGACGGACTGGAGCACGTACGGAACTTCTTCGGCTGAGAGGCGTGAGCTGAGACCGTGAAGCTGGACTCCATGTACCAGGAAGTCATCCTGGACCACTACAAGCACCCGCACGGGCGTGGTCTGAGGGATGGCGACGCCGAGGTGCACCACGTGAACCCGACGTGCGGCGACGAGATCACCCTCCGCGTGAAGTACGACGGCACGACGATCGAGGACGTCTCGTACGAGGGCCAGGGCTGCTCCATCAGCCAGGCCTCCGCGTCCGTCCTCAACGAGCTCCTCGTCGGCAAGGACCTCGCCGAGGCGCAGCGGATCCAGGAGACCTTCCTGGAGCTGATGCAGTCCAAGGGCAGGATCGAGCCGGACGACGCCATGGAGGAGGTCCTGGAGGACGCGGTCGCGTTCGCCGGTGTCTCCAAGTACCCCGCGCGGGTCAAGTGCGCCCTCCTGAGCTGGATGGCGTGGAAGGACGCGACGGCCCAGGCGCTGGATGGCGCCGCCGCCGAAAGGAAGACCGCATGACCGACACCGTCGAGATGAAGCCGGCCTCCGAGGAGGAACTCCGCGAGGCCCTGATGGACGTGGTCGACCCCGAGCTGGGCATCGACGTCGTCAACCTCGGCCTGATCTACGGCATCCACGTCGACGACGCCAACATCGCGACCGTCGACATGACCCTGACCTCCGCGGCGTGCCCGCTGACGGACGTCATCGAGGACCAGGCCAAGTCCGCCACGGACGGCCTCGTCAGCGAACTGCGCATCAACTGGGTCTGGATGCCGCCGTGGGGCCCGGACAAGATCACCGACGACGGCCGCGAGCAGCTTCGGGCGCTCGGGTTCAACGTCTGACACAGAGCCTGTGAAGGGGGCCGTGGCCATGTGCCATGGCCCCCTTCGGCGTGTTCAGGCGAGCCCGTCCACCAGCAGGAACGCCGAGTCCGCCCGGTACTGGTCGGTGTTCTGGTACGGGGCCAGTCTCAGCCGGAAGTTCTGGTGGCGCAGAAAGCGGCCCGGGTAGTTGACCGACTCGAGCTCGGTCGCGCCGCTGTAGGGGGACGGCCGCGGGCAGAAGGTGGCGTCCTGCTCGAAGAGGCGGGAGCCGTCGTCGCGTTCGGCGCGCAGGGCGAAGTCCCGGTGGCGCAGATAGGCGCCGTCGGCCGTGGCGAACGAGTAACAGCCGGGCTTGGCAAGGCCCTTGACCCGCCGGAAGGTGGCGGCCGCGCGGGCGGAGGGCGAGGCGACCGGGTCGAGCCCCACGTCGTCGCCGCTGATGTGCCAGTAGCGGTCGGGGTAGTTGAGGGAGCGCACGGAGGTTCTCGCCGTGGCCGGCTCGGCCGGACTACCCGGACGGAAGGGCGGCTTGGACTTCGGCTCGGGGGAGGGGGAGGAGATCCCCGGGGGCGCGACCGGGGGCGCGCCGCCGCCGTGCTTCGGACCGGCCGTCGTACTGAGCGGCTTCGGACCGGCCGTCGTACTCGGCGACGGGGAGGCGAAGGAGAGCAGGCCGGGGCCGCGGTCCGCCGGTGTGAGGTGAGTGATTCGTGTGGCAGATGTGATGCCGAGAGCCGCACATTAGCGGAGCCGGAGTCGGCCCGAGGGCGTTTCGACGAGCGGTTCCCACGACCGTGGGACCCCTCGTTGTGTACGCTCGTACATATGGTGTGTACGCTTGTACGCATGGGTTATCTGTCGCTCGCCGGCGCCATAGCCGCCGAGGTCGCCGCGACGACGGCGATGAAGTACACCGAGGGGTTCAGCAGGTTCTGGCCCTCGGTCGTCACGACTCTCGGCTATCTGGTCTCCTTCGCCCTGCTCGCCCAGACGCTGAAGACCGTGCAGATCGGCACCGCCTACGCGATCTGGTCCGGGGTGGGCACCGCGGCCATCGCCGTCCTCGGCCTGGTGCTCTTCGGGGAGGGCCTGAGCGCGACCAAGGTCGCCGGGATCGTGCTGATCATCGGGGGAGTGGTGGTCCTCAACCTCGGCGGGGCGACGCACTGATGCCGCGCCGCTACGACCCCGAGCGCCGCCAGCGGATCATCGACGCGGCGATCCGCGTGGCCGGCCGGGACGGCATCGCCGGCCTGAGCCACCGCACGGTCGCCGCCGAGGCGGACGTCCCGCTCGGCTCCACGACGTACCACTTCGCCACCCTGGACGACCTGCTGGTGGCCGCCCTGTGCCAGGCCAACGAGGGATTCGCCGTCGTGCTCGACGACAGCGGCGTGCTGGACGGCCCCGAGGGCGACCTCGCGGCCGGGCTCGCCCGCGTCCTCGGCCAGTGGCTGGGCGGCGGCGACCGGACGGGCGTGGAACTGGAGTACGAGCTGTATCTCGCGGCCCTCCGGCGCCCCGCCCTGCGCCCGGTCGCGGCCCGCTGGATCGAGGAGACGGCCGAGCGGCTGACCGCGCGCGTCGACGCCGGAACGGCACGCGCGCTGGTCGCGCTGATGGACGGGATCTGCCTCCAGGTGCTGCTGACGGGCGGTTCCTACGACGAGGAGTACGCGCGGGAGGCGCTGGCTCGGGTGATCCCCTGAGCCCGCCCGGCACGTGAGACACGGTTCGCACCGGCACCCCGCCCCACGTTAGGTTTTCCCCATGACCGACACTGCTTCCCGTACCACCGGCGCCGTCGCCGCCGGCCTCGCCACGATCGCCTCCGACGGCACCGTTCTCGACACCTGGTTCCCCGCTCCCGAACTGGTCGAGGAGCCGGGCCCCGCCGGCACCGAACGGCTGTCCGCCGAGCAGGCGGCCGAGCTCCTGGGCGGCGGCGCGACCGCGGCGACCGGCCCGGACGCCCGCCGGGGCGTCGAGGTGGTCGCGGTCCGCACGGTCATCGCCTCCCTGGACGAGAAGCCGATCGACACGCACGACGCCTACCTGCGTCTGCACCTGCTCTCGCACCGCCTGGTCAAGCCGCACGGCCAGAGCCTGGACGGCATCTTCGGCGTCCTCGCCAACGTCGCCTGGACCTCGCTCGGCCCGGTCGCCGTGAACGACATCGAGAAGGTGCGCCTGAACGCCCGCGCCGAGGGCCTGCACCTCCAGGTCACCTCGATCGACAAGTTCCCGCGCATGACGGACTACGTCGCTCCCAAGGGCGTCCGCATCGCCGACGCCGACCGGGTCCGCCTGGGCGCGCACCTCGCCGAGGGCACCACGGTCATGCACGAGGGCTTCGTCAACTTCAACGCCGGCACGCTCGGCACGTCGATGGTCGAGGGCCGGATCTCCGCGGGCGTCGTGATCGGCGACGGCTCGGACATCGGCGGCGGCGCCTCCACCATGGGCACCCTCTCCGGCGGCGGCAACGTGATCATCTCCATCGGCGAGCGCTGCCTGATCGGCGCCGAGGCGGGCGTCGGCATCGCCCTCGGCGACGAGTGCGTGGTCGAGGCCGGCCTGTACGTCACCGCGGGCACCCGGGTCACCATGCCCGACGGCCAGATCGTCAAGGCCCGCGAACTCAACGGCGCCTCCAACATCCTCTTCCGCCGCAACTCGGTCACCGGCAAGGTCGAGGCCCGCCCGAACAACGCGGTGTGGGGCGGCCTGAACGACATCCTCCACAGCCACAACTGACGGTCGGCGGCCGTGACTTGCGGCCGCCGGCGTTCTGACCTGTCGGCGTCTGTCGACGTCGGTCACCATCGAGCGCCCTTCCACGGCCCGAGGACGGCCCGGGAGGGCGCGGACGGGCGGCGGCTCGGAGGCGGTTGTTCCCTGCCTGATCCGGTGTGACTGTGGTGCGCGCATTCGTCATCCACGCTCCGGGCCACCTACCGCTTCTGCGCCCTGTAGCGCTTCATCAGCGCGGTTGTCCGCGCTTGGTCCGCCTGGCCGTTGAGCCCGGCCACGAGATCGTCAGGACACAACTCGTAGAGATCGCCCCACCATCGACGTCCTCGGTTGTCCCGGACCCGGTATCCACCGGGCACGCCTCGGGCGACGTAGCGTCTCCTGCTCACGGTCCCCCTGTTCCGGGCACGGTTCGTGCTGTCTCCGTCAGCGAGTCGCCCCCTGCACGACCGAGCGGCCGTCTGGTACGGCCTCCGTCCCGGACTCCGGTGCGCACCCTCACGGTGCTGGGTTGTCCCAGGGGTCGTAGCGCTTCAGCGCCGTCTGTTCCGGTAGCCCGAGCCGCTTGGCCGCCCGGCGTCGCTCCCGGACTTCTGCAGTCGACCGCGGCCGCTAGCCGGGACCGCCGCAACCGCACGAGTGGAAGGTGAGGCCGGCACGCGGGGTGGCCCCAAGTGCTCCCCAAGCGTTCTTGTCTCTACGGCGAGGGATGGCAAGGTCGAACCCAGCATTGATCACCGGGGTGCGGCAGCGCGGGCACGGATGCGCTCGCGGCGGTGGCGGGCTCTGCTGACTGAAGCTGCCGAGGATCTGCGCCGGCTCCGAAGCAGTCCTGTCCGGGAACGTCCACGTGATGATGCCGGTCGTCTGGTCAGCCCCCAGCGGTCCGCCGAGCCGAACCCCCAGCCCATTGTGCCTGGGACAGCTGATCGATCATGTCCTCGCCTTGCAGGAGCAGCGTTCCCAGGTCGGCCTGATCCAGGTCCTGAGAGAGGCTCTCCGACTTGCTTGCAACGTACGACCTGGACGCCAGGGGCCGCGTCTGCTCGGCTCTGCCTGGGTCCATGGCAGACGGGATGGGGGCTCCCCTGCGCACGCCGCTCTCCGGCCGGCACTCGCGAACGGTGCCCTGTCCAACTCGGAGGCTGAGCGCCCCCGCCGGAGGCTCGTTCTCATTGGGGCCGCTCCGTGCGGTGCTCGATTCATGGCCTCCGGGCCCTCTCCACACGTGGGCGCGCGTCGGCGCAGCGCGGGCGGAGCGGAGCGCAGTCGGGTGCCCTGATGAAGTAGGGAAAGTCTCATCCCGCTGGGACGAGGTGCTTGTGTCGAGTCTCAGGTGATGATCGGCGCTTCGGCCTCGGTTGATACTTGATACCCGTCAATGGCGCGACGCCTAGTCTTCCTTCATGGCGGATCACCGGCCGACTCACGCGGATGTTCCGGGCGACTGCGTCATCCCGAAGTCTGCGTCGCCCGGACGCGTTCGCTTGGTCACCGCCGGCATCGTGATGGGCCTGGCAGTGATCATGGTGGTTCCGGCATTGCTTGCAGCGCCGTTGGCAAACCCTGTTCCGATCTTCATGACGGCAGGTGTCGTTGCCGGGGTCGGCTGCTTCGCCCTGCCGCACCTCTGCGTGGCGCGAAAACCCTGGCACAGGCACGGCCCGGCCTCACAGTTCCTGACCGCGCGAACCTGGACCGGCCATCGCACCATCGACCTGCACAACCTACGGAGCGTGCGGACCTGGAAAGAGGCCTATCGAGGAGGCGCCACCACGTACCTCATCATCACCGACGCCTCCGGTACCCGTTTGAGCTTCGCCGGCTCCCAGGCGGCTCGCCTCATACGCCGGTACGCCATCGAGCGCCCGCAGGACACACTCAAGAGCCACCCGGTACGCGTGACCCGACTGGCGCAGGCAGACCTGGGCATCAAGTCACTTCCCCGCGGCCTCTCAGCCCTTAGATCCCTGCTCTCTGTAGAGCGAACCTGCCTGCTGATCATCGGACCGATGATGATCTCGGCAGTCATCGCCTCCCACTGAGCCAGCTCGAGCACCATGCTGCACGGCCCCTCAGCCGGCATGCCGACGCTGCACCTCACGCACCACGATTCCTCGTACACGCGCACCCAGGAGCGCACCGACTGCCTCGACACCCCATACCGGCCGACGACTTGGGTGACCGGGACACTGCGGCGACCTTCATCACCGCTGCTCGACCACACCAACTCCACCAGCACGGCCCCGGCCCCGGACCTCCCTGCACACGCCGATCAGACGCGCACAGCCAAGCCGAGGCAAGCGGTGCCAAGCATCGCGTGAAGCCACAACGTCGGCGTTCCCACCGCTCGACGGGGCGGCACTTGGGGTTTCTCTCTGGGGCGATTCCCCCTTGTTCCCCGCCCTGTCCGGTGCGGTTGTGGTGCGGTGACGCAGGATCCTGCGCAGCGCCGTCGTCCTCTGGGTGGGTCCGGAAGCTCATGGGAGAGTGGGGCCATGACGGCACCAGGAGCCGCGGTCGCGGCGGTCGGCGAGGTCGAGGGACTCGCGGTGGACGGGTTGCGGTGGCTGACCGCGGCGGCGCGAGAAACCTCCGGAGGAGGCCTCGCCTGGACGACCAGGCCCTCGGACGACGAACTCAACCCGATGCTCTACAGCGGTACGGCCGGGAACATCCCCGTGCTCCTGGAGGCGTGGCGGCACTTCGGCGACGACTCCTACGCCGACACCGCCCTGCGCGCGGCCCGCAGCCTCGCGGACTCCGTCGACGACTTCGACAACGACTCCCTCTACTTCGGCCGCACCGGAATGGCCCTGGCCCTACGGGCCGTTCACGACGAACTCGGTGACACGGCCGCCGGCGCCGCCGCCGACCGCGCCCTCAAAGTCGTGCAGTCACGCTTCGACGGGACACGCTGGGGCGAGCTGTTCGAGCTGATGGGCGGCAACGCGGGGATCGGCCTCGGGGCGCTCCTGGCCGGCAACGCCGAACTGGCCGTCCTGGCCATGGAGCCCTATCTGCGCACAGCGGAGTGGACCCCGGCGGGCGTCCACTGGGCCCACCGCACAGGTGTCGACTCCCGTCTGCATCATATTTCGCACGGCACGCTGGGCATCGTGCTGGCGCTGGCCCGGGTCGGCGGTGCCACCGGCCGTGCGGATCTGGTCGAACTGGCTCTGGCCGGTGCCGCGGACGTCGTCGCGCGTGACGAAGCGGGGCCGGAGGGTTTTCTGGTGCCGCACTCCACCCCTCAGTACCGCCCCGATGTGATCGAGTCCATCAGCTACGGCTGGTGCCACGGCCCGGCCGGCGACGCCCAGGTCTTCCGGCTGCTGCGCGACACCACCGCCGACCCCGTCTGGCCGGCCCTCGCTGACCGCTGCTGGCACACGGTCACCCATTCCGGTCTGCCCCAGCGGCGGCGCCCCGGCTTCTGGGACAACAACGGCCGCTGCTGCGGCACCGCGGGCGTCCTCGCCCTGGCCTGCGACCGTATCGCCGAACAGCAGGACCCGCCCGACTTCGCCCACGTCCTCGTCGCGGACCTCGCCGCCCATGCGATCCGGGACGGCGACGGCGCCCGCTGGTCCAACTTCGAGCACCGGCCCACCCCGAGTGACCTCGAACCGTGCACCGGCTGGGCGATGGGCAACGCGGGCATCGTCCGTGAACTCCTGCGCTTCGTACGGCTGAGCCGCGGCGGCGACGCCCGGTACGCGTTCCCCTGGCCCGACCAGCCTCAGACGTCCGATTCCGTTTGAAGCGACGGCCCCGGACACGGACCCAGCGCGTGGAAGAGCCCCATGGCGGAAGGCCCACAGACATGGGGCTTCCGGCAGTCCCGCGATGACGGTGCCGGAGCCCTCAGCTTGGGAAGCTGCGGTCATTTGTGGCTGACTTGGGCTCTGAACTGGGCGAACGCTGACTTCCCGGTAGCTCTGCGCTGTGCGGCCTCCGCCTTTCCGTCGTTGCCGTACATCCGTGCTGTACTGGCCGCCGGCGACCGCCATGCGCAGGTGTGCAGCTCAGTGCCAGTCGCGGGCCGGAAGGTGCTTACCGTCAACCAGGATGGGGAGCCCGGACAAGTTCTTCCCTATCCCCGGGGGTACGGAAGCCGTCTCGGGGATGAGCCCAGAGCTTGATTTCTGGGTGAGCGCATCCTGCTTCCATCCAAGCGAACTGCACTGAGCCGCGAGTCCGGAGTGATGCCCACGCCACTCAGGAGTCTATGGTCTGCCTCTGCATGGTTCCGCGCAGCCCAAAGAGAGCCCAGATCTCTGAGCTTCTTGTTGCTTTCATCATTCAGGAGAACCCAATCCCGTCCATACCGAAACGGCGGAACGAATTCGCGAAGATAGGCCCAAAGTGAATCGAGGAAGCCGCTCACTGTTTGGGTGCTAAAGGCTGTGCACTGGAATACGTCTCCGGGAATGTCGGTAATTGCGCTCACATCGACGGTCAAAGTGCGCTCGGCAAGTACTCTCCTAGCGTTATCCAGCGCCTCGTCCAGCACGTTGGAAGGGTCTGAGGTGCTGTCCAAGGCGGGCGGGAGGACAGTGTGCAGCATGTCGGTGACGACGGCTTGGACAGTGTCGGGGCCCGGGGTTGTGCGGCGACGCATGCCGTCCACGTAGGTGCCGATCGATACGTGTTCCGGGAAGTCTCCCGGTGCGTACAGCACCTCGGGCCGTTGCCACAGGATGACGAAGAACACAGTGGACACCAATACGGGGAACACGACCGCGAACACTGCAAGTAGCCCTTGAACCCAGCCGTTCGACTGGGCGGCTGCAATGCCGACCGTTGTCTCGGAAAGTCCCAGGAACAGTGCAATGATCCAGAGAGGGTTGAGGACTCGTGGCGGTTGGCCTGGTGGCGGGGCTTCGCTTCCCATGGGATCAGAGTGGCACTGAGTGGGTGCTGTTGTGAGCGAAACGGACTCAACGCGTGGCGGTGTGGTTCCTGCCTTGCAGACCACCTTGCTTCCTCATCCCGCCCCCTCCCCGGCTCCGCGCACGCCACAACAGACCCGCACTCGCGAACGGCGCCTCTTCCCGGAACTGCGCCTCGACGAGTTCGTAGCCGCCCGGCGAACGCTGGACGAGGCGGCCGGCCGGGGCGTCGCCTCCGAGGGCCGCACTCACCTCGTCGGGAGCGGCCGCGAACGGGTTCCTACGCCTCCGCCCGCGGACGCCGGGGCAGAGCGTCAGGGTCGTCCACCGGCGTCACGTCGTCGTGTCGGCCGCGAACTCCGCCAAGGTTCTGAAGTCACTGTCGCGGAGGCCGACGCGTGGGTCTACGTGGTGGAGGAGGGCCGGGCCGGAGTGGTGGGAGGCGACGTAGGCGCTGTCGGCCGGGCTCTGCTCGTCGTCGATCCAGGCGAACGGGCGGCCCTCGGCGTACGTCACGATCGCCTCCGTCTTCCAGTGGACCCCGTCGGGCCGGAAGGCGAACAGGCCCGCGCCGAAGTCGACGTACGGCAGCTCGGGCAGGCCGAGCACGGGGGCGATCCAGCGGTTGGCCTCGGCCATCCAGGTCGTCGCCCAGCACAGCTCGTAGCCGAGGGTCAGCAGCGCCGGACCGTGGGCCGGGTTCAGCCAGACCCGCAGGGGACGGCGGGGTTGCAGGGTCACCCGGATCGTCGTGTAGCCCTCGGGGCGGCGTTGGGGCTGCGCCGCGTACGGATTGAGGGGGCCGTCGACGTCCAGGAACAGCAGAGGGCGGCTCACCGGGACACCGTACGGCAGCGGACACGGGCGGCTCCCGGAAATTCCGTCGCGCGACAGGCACCGCCGCGGTCGGGCCCGCGCGTCAGAACAGGTGCGGGGCCCGGACGACGAGGGGTCCGGGGGAAAGAGGAGGTGGCGATGGATGCCGAAGCGCGGGAGTGCTTCCGGGAGTTAATTGCCGGCAGGTCACGTTCGCCGACCCGCCGGAGGCCGAGTGGTCAGTTCCGTGTGCCGTGCCAGCAGGGCGTCGGCCGTCTCCCGGTCGGCGGGGAGCAAGGGGGCGCGCACCGGCCCGGCGGGGAGGCCGAGTCGGGTCAGGAGGGCCTTCGCCGTGACCGTGCCGGGCAGGCCCGCGGCCGTCATCGCCTCGATCAACGGCATGGCGCGCAACTGGAGTTCGGTGGCGCGGGCGGTGTCGCCGGCGTCGAAGGCGTCGAGGATCGCGGCGATGTGGCCCGGCACGGCGTTCGCGACGGTGCTCACGCAGCCCGCCGCGCCGACCGCGTACAGCGCGAGGACCTGCTCGTCGCAGCCCGCGTAGTACGCCAACTCCGTGCACGCCAGGACCTTCTGGGTGCCGAGGAGGTCGTAGGAGCAGTCCTTGACCGCCACGATCCGCGGGTGTCCGGCGAGCCGGACCATCGTGTCCGGCTCGATCCGGGTGCCGGTGCGGCCCGGGATGTCGTAGAGCATCACCGGCAGCCCGCTCGCGTCGGCGACCTGGAGGAAGTGCGCGGCCACGGCCTCCTGCGGGGGCCTGCTGTAGTACGGCGTCACCACCAGCACCCCGTCGGCGCCGGCCTTCTCGGCCGCGAGGGCGAGTTCGACGGTGTGCCGGGTGTCGGCGCTGCCGACGCCCGCGACGAGCGCCACCCGGTCGCCGACCGCCTCCCGCACGGCCGCGACCAGCTCCGCCTTCTCGGTGTCGGTGGTGGTGGGCGACTCGCCCGTGGTGCCGTTCAGGACCAGGCCGTCGCAGCCCTCCGCCACCAGCCGGGCGGCGAGCTCCTGGGCCCCGGCCGCGTCGAGCGCGCCCGCCTCGGTGAACGGCGTGATCATGGCGCAGAGGGTGCGGCCGAAGGGTCCGGTCCTGTGTGTGCTCGTCATGGGAGTAGTCTCGGCACGCCATCGATGAAGCTCTACTTAATTCTCCTACAGAGTATTGCTAAGCATCGCTGATGAATGTGGTGGACGGCCGAAGGTCCTGTGTCCAACTCGGCCCTTCATGGGTCACTATGGCCGAAGGGTCACCGACGTCAGCCATGGGAGGCACCATGAAGCTCGGCAAGGCACTGGCCACCGGGGTCGCCGAGGAGCGGCCGCTCCTCCACGAGCTCGTCCCCGACGAGGAGCGGCAGCCCGAGGAGACCGTCCGCACCGCACCGGCCGAGCCGGCCCGCGAAGAGGTCCCGGCCGCCCGATGAGGCTGCGGCTCCCGGCGGAACGCCCGACGGAGCCGCCGACCGGCTACAAGATCGCCCACCCGGTGCTGTCCCAGGACGGCACCCGGGCCGGGTTCACCGGCGTGTCGCTCGGCGGCGCGCTCCCGTACGGGGTTCTCGACGACGCGTCCTGCGTCTACGGGCGCAGACACCGCCCGCCCGCGCGCCTGTGCGACTGCGGCTTCCACTGCGTCCACGACCGCGCGGCCGCCGAGGCCCTGCTGTGCGCCGCCGAGCACCGCGCGGCGCTGCTGCTGGAGGTCTCCGTGCTCGGCGCCTACATCCGCTTCGAGCGCGGCTTCCGCTACGCCCGGCAGCGGGTGCGCACCGCCACGGCCGGACCCTGCGCCTGTGGTGCGGCCGCGGTAGCGCTGGCCGACGCCGGCTGGGGCAGACCCGGCTGGCGCGCGCTGGCCCCCGCCTGCGCGGGCTGCGTGGGCGGCCGTACGTCCGTCTCGCTCGCGGAGTTCGCCCGGCTCGCCGGGGAGGGCCTTCGGGTGGTGGCGGGCGGCGGCGGTACGGCCGTTCCGTCCATCGAGTCGGGGATCGCCGCGGAGCTGGGCGTGCCCGAACTCGTGGCCGAAGCGGCCCTGTTGCAGGCGCGGTTGGACTGGTTCCAGACCCAACTCGCGCGCCTCGGCGAACGGGGGGCCGGGGACGGGGACAAGGGCTAACGGTCTTCGGCCCGGGTACCCGGAAGTTCCGTACAGAGAGGAGGCGGAACACCGTGACCGTGATCCAGCACGCACGGCCCGCGGCCGACGGGCACCCCTCCACGGGTGAACTCGTCAGCCGGGCCACCGAACAGCTCTCCCGGCTGTTGCGGCAGGAAGTCGCTCTGGCCAAGGAGGAGCTCACCGAGAAGGGGCGGCGCGCCGGGCGCGGCGGCGGACTGCTGGGCGCCGCGGGCGCCGTCGCCTACGTGGGACTGATCGCGCTGGCCGGTGCGGCCACCGCCGCCCTCTCCCTGGCGCTGCCCGTGTGGGCGGCGGCGCTGATCGTCGCGGCCGTGCTCCTCGTCGTGGCCACCGTGCTGGCCGTGACCGGGCGCGCCCAGCTGCGCGGCGCCGCGCCGCCCACGCCCGAGGAGGCGCTCGGCAGTGTCAGGGCGGACGTCGACGTGATCAGGGAAAGGGCACACCGATGACGCACAGGATCCCGCACCGCTCGGGCGCCAAAGGCCCCGACGAACTGCGGCAGCAGATCGAGCAGACCAGGCATCAACTCGGCGAGACAGTCGCTCAGTTGGTCGACAAGGCCGATGTGAAGGGCCGGGCGCGGGCGCGGGCCGCCGACCTCATGGACAAGGCCGGTGCCATGACCGTGCAGCTGCGCTCCAGCGCCGCGCACGCCGGGCACGGCGCCCAGGGCAGGGCCGTGCAGGCCGGGCACGCGATGCAGGGCCGTGCCGCCAAGGCGAGTCACGCCATGCAGGGTCAGGCCGCGAAGGCGAGTCATGCCATGCAGGGGCAGGCGGCGAAGGCGAGCCACGCCGTGCAGGGCTCGGCCGCCAAGGCCGGACACGCCCTGCAGGCACGGGCC
>NZ_JBSGDB010000013.1:0-46153 GCF_053602155.1 Streptomyces sp. NPDC004561 | reverse complement strand
CTGAGGGGCGGGCGCGCGTCGCACTGAGGTGCGCCGTCTGGACCTGGCGGACCTGGACTCGGTGCGCGAGTTCGCCGCCGGCTGGGACCGCCCGCTGGACCTGCTGATCAACAACGCGGGCGTGATGATGCTGCCGGAACAGCGCACCCGGCAGGGCTTCGAGATGCAGTTCGGCACCAACCACCTGGGGCACTTCGCGCTGACGAACCTGCTGCTGCCCCACGTCACCGACCGGGTGGTGACGGTGTCGTCCACCTATCACGCCCTGGGCGACAAGGTGATCCACTTCGAGGACGTCAACCTGCGGGGCGGCTACCACCCGACGCGGGCCTACGCCCAGTCGAAGCTGGCCAACCTCCTGTTCACCCTGGAACTCCAGCGCCGCCTGGCCGAGGCGGGCTCCCCCGTCCGCGCCCTCGCGGCCCACCCCGGCTACGCGGCCACCAACCTCCAGAGCCACGCGGCCAGCCCGCTGTCCCGGGCGGTCATGCGGCTGGGCAACGTGTTCCTCGCCCAGGACGACAAGGGCGGCGCCCTGCCCACCCTCTACGCCGCGACCCGGGATCTGCCGGGGGCGTCGTACGTCGGTCCCGACGGCCTCGGGGGGATGCGCGGCGCCCCCGCCCTGGTCGGCCGCAGCGCGGCGGCCAGCGACCCGGAGGCGGCCCGGCGGCTGTGGACGCTGTCGGAGGAGCTGACCGGGGTCGAGTGGAACGCCGTGCCCGTCAGCCGACCTTGACCTGCTGGTCCATGCCGAGCTGCTTGTGTCCGTCGACGGGGCAGTACACGTCGTACGTGCCCTTCTGCAGAGTCACCGTCAGCGAGGCCTCCTTGCCGCTCGGGATGTCGGTGGTCCGGGCGTCCCGCACGCCGGGGCCGTCGACCGACAGGGCGTGCGTGATGTGGCCGGCGTTCCGGGAGACGAAGGTGTAGGTGCCCGGGGTGAAGGACGACCGGGGCAGCTTCAGCGCGTACTCGGTCTCGGTGACCGTCACCCGGGTCCCCGAGGCCGCCGTGCTCGCCCCGGGACTCGCCGGGCCGCTTGCGTGCCCGCCGCCTCCGCCGCTTCCGCCGGAGCAGGCGGCCAGGGCCAGGACGGCGGAGAAGGCCACCGCCGTCGTACCGAGTGCCGTACGGGTCGTGGGTGCCGAGATCAGCATTGCGGCTCATCCCTTTCCGGGGGCCGCCCGCGGGCTGCCGGGACTGTCCGGGTACGCCGCGAGTGGCCGCCTATAGAGGAATACGGGTGAATGTGCTCCGGAGTTCAGTGCGCCGCGACCCCACCGGATACGGTGACCTGGACGGACTTCCCCAGGACCCACGGACCCACCATGGCGGCAGAGACGGGCGGCACCGGCCCCGTGGACTTCCGGCTCGACGGCCGTACGGCCCTCGTGACCGGCTCGGCGCGCGGGCTCGGCCTGGAGATGGCCCGCGGGCTGGCCGGGGCCGGCGCGCGGGTGGTCCTCAACGGCCGGGACCCCGCCACTCTCGAAGGGGTGGCCGCGCGGCTGCGGGACGAGGGGGGACACGCCGTCACGACCGCCGCGTTCGACGTCACGGACCGGGCGGCCACCGAGCGGGCGGTCGGGGCGCTGGGTCCCCTCGACATCCTCGTCAACAACGTCGGCCACCGCGACCGGCGGGGTCTCGCCGAGATGACGCCGGAGGAGCTGAACGCGCTGCTCGACGTCCATCTGACCTCCGCGTACGCGCTGAGCCAGGAGGTGGCCCGGGGGCTGGCCGAGCGCGGCGTCCCGGGCCGGATCATCAACGTCTCCTCGGTCGTGGGCCAGTTGGGCCGCACGGGTGACGTCGGCTACACCACCGCGAAGGCGGGCCTCGACGGCCTGACCAGGGCGCTCGCCGCGGACCTCGGCCCGAGCGGCACGACGGTGAACTCCGTCGCGCCGGGCACGTTCGCCACCGAGGTGAACGCGGAGCTGACGACGGACCCGGAGTGGGAGGCCTGGCTGCGCACCCGCACGGCCCTGGGCCGCTGGGGCCGGCCGGAGGAGATCGCAGGCATCGTCGTCTTCCTGGCGAGCGACGCGGCGTCCTTCATCACCGGTCAGACGATCGCGGTGGACGGCGGGATGACGACGACGTTCTGACGGTTCTGGGCGCTTTTCGGGTGGTTAACCCGATCCGATGCACGAGGGAGGCTCCCGGGAACGACGTCGAGTACGGTGGTCTGCACCGGCCATCGGAAGGTTTCTGCGGAAAATCTCAGTGAAGTCGGAGCGGGTTTCTCACATTCGTGAGACAGAGTGAGGGCTGATGAAGCGCATCTCACGCATCTCTGTCACCTCGCGCCCCGCGCTGCTCGGGGCTGTGGTGATGCTCGCCCTGACCTCGGCGTCCGTGGCGGCCGCCGACGACGGGCCGGGACCCTTCGGGGTCACGGCGGACGCGGTCGCGTCCAGGCGGAGCGCGCGCGTCGGCGCGCTGTTCGGCGCCGACCGGGCGGACAACCTGGCGGGCGGCCACTTCTGCACCGCCTCGGTCGTGCACAGCCCGCACGGCAACCTCATCGTCACCGCCGCGCACTGCGTGAACGGCGGCGACAGCAACCTGGTGTTCGTGCCGGGCTACCGGGACGGGCGGGCTCCCTACGGGGTGTGGAAGGTGACGCGCCGCTTTCTACCCGACGGGTGGGCCAGGGACCAGGACGAGGACAGCGACATCGCCCTGGCCGTCGTGGCGGACCAGCACGGCAGGTCGATAGAGGACGTGGTCGGCGCCAACCAGTTCGTGCCCGGGACGGCCACCGGCGCCACCGCGGTGACCGTCACCGGCTACCCGGACGGCCGCGAGGTGCCCATCCGCTGCACCAACAAACCCCGTCTGCACAGCCGTACGCAGCAGCGCATCGACTGCCCCGCCTTCGCCGCCGGCACCAGCGGCAGCCCCTGGATCAACGGCGACGGACAGGTCGTCGGCGTCCTCGGCGGCCACGAGGAGGGCGGCCTGACGGACGACATCTCGTACAGCGTGGTCCTCGGCCCGCAGGCGGCGGAGCTCTACCGGGACGCCACTTCCGCCTCCTGAGACCGCTGAGACGGCGTCACTCCGGCCGCGCCTGCTGTGAAATGCCGCCACTTCCCGACCAAATGGCTCTGAACCGCGCCCGCATGGGGGAAAGTTGAACCCGTGCGGAAGGTATGGGTGATCGGTGGGGCGGCCGTCGGGCTCGGGATGGGCTTCGTCATGCTGCTCGTCGTCGGGGTGTACGTCGTCGCCGGCAACCTGGCGGGCGGGCTGACCTCGGGGGGACGGGCGCTCGCCAAGGGTGCCGTGCCCGCCGCCTACAAGCAGCTCGTGCAGCAGTGGGGCAATCTGTGCCCGGCGCTCAGCCCCGCGCTGCTCGCGGCCCAGCTGTACCAGGAGAGCGGCTGGAACCCGACGGTCGTCAGCCCGGCCGACGCCCAGGGGATCGCGCAGTTCATCCCGAGCACCTGGGCGACGCACGGCATCGACGGCAACGGCGACGGGAAGCGGGACATCTGGGACCCGAACGACGCCATTCCGTCCGCGGCGTCGTACGACTGCGAACTCGCCAAGTACGTCAAGGACGTTCCCGGCGACGTCTCCGACAACATGCTCGCCGCCTACAACGCGGGCGCCTACCGGGTCATAAGGGCGGGCGGGGTGCCGGCCATCCACGAGACGCAGGACTACGTCAAGCGCATCCGCAGCCTGGCGGAGAGCTTCGCCGCGCCGTCCACCCGGCTCGACCCCACCCGGCAGGCCGCCGGCGCCATCACCTTCGCCCAGAAGAAGCTCGGCACCCCCTATCTGTGGGGCGGCGAGGGAACCGCCGAACAGGGCGGCCGCTTCGACTGCTCGGGCCTGACCCAGGCCGCGTACTCGAGCGTCGGGATCACCCTGCCGCGCGTGGCCAACGACCAGTACAACGCCGGCCCGCACCCCACACGCAGTCAGCTCCTGCCGGGTGACCTGGTGTTCTTCTCCACGGACCTCACCGACTCCCGCGCCATCCACCACGTGGGCATGTACGTGGGCGGCGGATACATGATCGACGCGCCGCGCACGGGGGCCGTCATCCGGTTCGACCCGATCGACAGCCCCGACTACTTCGGCGCCACCCGTGTCACCGAAGATGGCGCAAAAGCGCTCCCCACAGCGGTGTGACGGAGCGTGAACCCACAGCCTGAGCTGCGATGATGAGTCTCTCTTCGATAACGTCTGCGTGATCATTCAGTGGAGAGTGGAACGTATTGGTGGGGGCCGTGCGTTCCTGTTGACGTAGCCGAGCGGACGTCAGTACGGCAGTGCAGCGGAAGCGGATCTACACACCACCGGGGGCACGGGCGACGCACACGAGGTGCGTCCGGGAAAACGACGAAGGGGCCGCAGCACCATGGCTGTACTCGCCGAATCCGGATCGAACCCCGACGTCGAACTGCTCTACGACATCAACGGCCTGGCCAAGGACGCGCCGCACTGGTTCGACCGGGTCATGGAGTTCGTGGGCGAGTACGGCCTGCTGGTCGCGATGGTCCTGCTCGTGCTGTGGTGCTGGTGGTCCGTGCGGCGCCGCGGCGGCGAGAACGCGGCGTCCTCGGTGGCCGCGCTGGTGTGGGCGCCGCTCGCGGCCGGCATCGCGGTGCTGGTGAACATCCCCATCCGCGGCTTCGTCGAACGCCCCCGGCCGTTCGTGGACCACCAGGGGCTCGACGTCCTCGTCCCCGGCAAGACGGACTTCTCCTTCGTCAGCGACCACGCGACGATCACCATGGCGCTCGGGGTGGGCCTCTTCGTCGCCAACCGGCGGTTCGGCGTCGCGGGGATCGCCCTCGCGCTGCTGGAGGGCTTCTGCCGTGTGTACATGGGCGTCCACTACCCGACCGACGTCGTCGGCGGCTTCGCCCTCGGCACGGCGGTCGCGCTGCTGCTGTCCCCGCCGGCCACGGCGCTGCTCACCCCGCTGACGCGGGCGGTGGAGCGCTCGCCGCGGGCGGGGTGGATCGTGCGGCGCCGGTCCCCGGCCGGGGACCGGCAGGAGGCGCTGGTGCCGGGCGCACGCCGGCCGGTCGAGTCCGAGGAACGGGACCTGGCCGCGTAGCCGCCCGCTACAGGCCCTGCCCGTACGAGAAGAAGCGGTTCGGGTCGTACTGCTGCTTCACCCTGCCCAGGCGTGACACCGCGTCCCCGTAATAGGCGGTGCGCCAGTTCGTCAGCGTCGGGTCCGTGTAGTTCTGGTAGGCGGCGCCGGAGGCGTAGGGGGCCATGGCGCTGTGGGCCGAGGTGAGCCAGGCCTGGGCGGTCGCGCCGGAGGCCCCCGCGCCCCAGGAGGCGATGTACTGGGCGAGCATCCGGGAGCGGCGGTGCACGAAGGCCGTGGCCGTGGGCGAGACGCGGTTGACCGCGCCGCCGAGGGCGGTGAAGGCGATGCTGCCCGCGCCGCCGCGTACCGAGCCGATCTGCCGCAGCGCGGTCTGGATGCCCGCGGCGGACAGCGAGCGGTCGAAGAAGTCGGAGCGGGCCGCGTAGGTCTCGCGGCCGAGCCTGCCCTGCGGGGACCGGCCGGGGGTCGAGCCCGGCAGATGGCACTGGGGCTCGGTGGAGAAGGAGGAGCAGCCGGCGTAGATCTCCATCGCCTCCTCGTAGCCCCGGCGGCGCAGGGAGACGGAGGAGGCGTTCGCGCCGGCCTGGTGGGCCAGGCGGTCCACGGCGTTCTGCAGCTCGCCGTAGGTGCCGAGGGAGAAGCAGGCCACGGAGACGCTCGGGGTGCGGCCCGGCGCGCACTCCAGGTGCAGGGAGGACCAGATCTCGTCGGGCCGGCTCGGGCCCCACTCCTGCCAGGCCTTGAGGACGGACGCGGCCTTGGCCCAGGGCCAGGTCATGTACGCGGTCACCGCCTGCGGCGCGGGGTGGGTCCTGAACTGCAGCTCGGTGACGACGCCGAAGTTGCCGTTGCCCGCGCCGCGCAGCGCCCAGAAGAGGTCGGAGTGGTTCTTGGCGTCCGCGGTCACCTGGGTGCCGTCCGCCGTGATCACCGTCGCCTGGGTGAGGCTGTCGCAGGTCAGGCCGTAGGCGCGGGAGGCGACGCCGTGGCCGCCGCCGAGCACCAGGCCGGAGACGCCGACCGTGGGGCAGGAGCCCGCGGGTATGGTCACGCCCTTGGCCGCGAGCGCCCGGTAGACGTCGATCAGCTTGGAGCCGGCGCCGACCACCGCCTGGCCGCCGCCGGCCCGGATCCGGTTCAGCCGGGAGACGTCGAGGATCAGGCGGCCGTCGCCGGAGGAGTAGCCCGCGTAGGAGTGGCCGCCGTTGCGTATCGCCACCTTCAAATGGTGGGCCTGGGCGTACGCCAGGGTCGTACGGATGTCACCGGCGTGGGCGACGTAGGCCACCGCGGCGGGCCTCAGGCCGTCGAAGCGGGTGTTGTACAGCTGGTGGGCCGTCTGCCAGCTCGCGTCGCCGGGCCGTACGAGGGTGCCGTCCAGGTCATGGGCGAGGGCGGTCCAGTTCGCGGCGGCGGTCGCGCTGGTGGTCTTCAGCGACGTAAGAGAGGATGAGGTCGCCCCGGCCGTGCCCGACGGGTGCGCCGGGGCCGCGGCGGAGTGGCCCCCGCCCGTACCGCACGCGGTCAGTGCCGTCGTCGCCAGGGCGGCCGCGCCGCCCGAGATGAACGTACGCCGTTCCATGTGTCCGTCGCCTTTCCTCGGCTCTCCTGGAACGAGACGACGGCGCGCACAACAGGGTTCCCCCGTTCGAGTGACGAACGCCGAATACGTGTTCGTGTAACACGACCGTCGGGACCGGCGCGTGCTCTCCCCGTAAGCATTCCGTGACCTCACCGGGCCGACGGCAGGGGTTCACCCGTCGTTCACTTACGGCCTTCGGCGGCTTCACCTGTTCTGCCTAATTTCGGCCGTGCACGGTGCGGAGTGCGGCCCTACGGGCGCTCCTCGCACTCACTTACCTCGCACGCCGCCGACAGCGGCGGCTCCTGGAAGGAACTTCCGAAAGTGATGCTTCAGCGCAAGAACCGGCTGCGCGCCCTTTCCCTCGGTGCTGTCGCCGTGACCGGCGCCCTGGCCCTGACGGCGTGCGGCTCCAACGACACCGGTGGCGGTTCCAAGGCGTCGGGCAACCCGTCCTCGGCGACGAACGCCAGCTCGATCAAGTGTGACAACGCCAAGGGTCAGCTGCTGGCGGACGGCTCCTCCGCGCAGAAGAACGCGATCGACGCGTGGGTGAAGAACTTCTCCCAGGCTTGTGGTGTGCAGATCAACTACAAGGGCGGCGGCTCCGGCGCCGGTGTCACCGCGTTCACGCAGGGCCAGGTCGCCTTCGCCGGTTCCGACTCCGCGCTGAAGCCGGCCGAGGTCGCGGCTTCCAAGAAGATCTGCACCGGTGGCGGCCAGGGCATCGACCTGCCGATGGTCGGCGGCCCGATCGCCCTCGGTTACAACGTCCCGGGTGTCGACAACCTGGTCCTGGACGCGCCGACGCTCGCCCAGATCTTCGACAGCAAGATCACCAACTGGAACGACCCGGCGATCAAGAAGCTGAACCCCTCGGCGAAGCTCCCCGACCTGAAGATCCAGGCCTTCCACCGCTCGGACGAGTCCGGCACCACGGACAACTTCACCAAGTACCTGATCGCCTCCACCCCGGCCAACTGGAAGTACTCCGGCGGCAAGGCCTGGCAGGCCAAGGGCGGCCAGTCCGCTCCGCAGTCCGCGGGTGTGGCCCAGCAGGTGAAGCAGACCTCCGGCGCCATCGGCTACTTCGAGCTGTCGTACGTCCAGGACGGCATCAAGGCCGTCTCCATCGACACGGGTGCCAGCAAGCCCGTCGCGCCCAGCACCGACAGCGCCACCGCCGACATCGCCGCCGCGAAGGTCGTCGGCACCGGCCAGGACCTGTCCCTGAAGCTGGACTACAAGACCAAGGCCGAGGGCGCCTACCCGATCACCCTGGTCACGTACGAGATCGTCTGCGACAAGGGCAACAAGCCCGACACCCTGCCCGCCACCAAGGCCTTCCTGAACTACATCGCCAGCGAGGACGGCCAGAAGGTCCTCTCGGGCATCGGCTACGCGCCGGTCCCCGACGCGATCATCAGCAAGGTTCGCACCACCATCGCGGGCCTGAGCTGACCTGATCCGAGAGTGCGGCCCGGTTCCCACGGCCTTCCGCGGGCCGGGCCGCACCGTCCGGTGCACCGCCGCCAAGAGTCGTGAACCCCGGTGGGTGAGCGGCTCCGCAGACCGGAGATCCCGATGGACATATCGACGAAGACAACCGACGCTCCACCCCCCGCCCCCCACTCGACCGTGACCGAGATGAAGCGCAACGCACGCGGCGCGAGCCGCCCCGGAGACCGAGTCTTCCTCGGGCTCTCCCGCGGTTCCGGCATCCTGCTGCTGGTGATCATGGCCGCCATCGCGGTCTTCCTCACCTACCGTGCCACCCTCGCGATCAGCAAGGACCACGGCAACTTCCTGACCACCTCCGAGTGGAACACCAACCTCCAGCCGCCGACCTTCGGCATCGCGGTGCTGGCCTTCGGCACGATCGTCTCCTCGGTCATCGCCATGATCATCGCGGTCCCGGTCGCGGTCGCGATCGCGCTGTTCATCACGCACTACGCGCCCCGCCGGCTGTCCGGCCCCGTCGCGTACGTGGTCGACCTGCTCGCCGCCGTGCCGTCCATCGTCTACGGCCTGTGGGGCGCGCTGATCCTCGTACCGCACATGAACGGCCTGTACGGCTGGCTCAACGACTTCTTCGGCTGGACCGGAGTCTTCTCCTGGGACCAGGGCGCGCCGCGCTCGATGCTCACCGTCGGCATCCTGCTGGCGATCATGATCCTGCCGATCATCACCAACGTGAGCCGCGAGGTCTTCCGCCAGGTCCCGCAGATGCACGAGGAGGCGGCCCTGGCTCTCGGCGCCACGCGCTGGGAGGTCATCCGCATGTCCGTGCTGCCCTTCGGCCGCTCCGGCGTGATCTCCGCGTCGATGCTCGGCCTCGGCCGTGCGCTCGGCGAGACGATGGCCGTGGCCACCGTGCTCTCGCCCGACTTCATCATCCACGCCAGCCTGCTCAACCCGGGCGGCGGCACCTTCGCCCAGAACATCGCCAGCAAGTTCAGCGAGGCGGACGAGTTCGGCCGGGACGCGCTCATCGCCTCCGGTCTGGTCCTGTTCGTCATCACGCTGGTGGTCAACGGCGCGGCCCGGCTGATCATCGCCCGCCGCGCGGAGTACTCGGGGGCCAACGCATGAGCACCGCAGCCGTCACCGACCGGCGCCACAGCACCCTGCGGGCCGCGAGCCTGCCCAAGTGGACGCCGTGGGCGATCGCCGCCGGCTCCCTCGCCCTCGGCATCGGCATCAGCCTGGCCGCCGGCCTGGACAGCAAGATCCAGTGGGCCCTGATCGCCGCGGTCCTGTTCGTCCTCGGGACGTACGGCGTCGCCGCGCGCGTCGAGGGCCGCCGCCAGGCCAGGGACCGCATCGCGACCAGCGTCGTCTGGGTCGCCTTCGTGCTCGCCGTGATCCCGCTGGTCTCCCTGATCTGGGTGACCGTCGCGCGCGGTGTGAAGGTCCTGAACGTCTACTTCCTGACCCACTCCATGGGTGTCGTCGCCGACACCGAGCCCGGCGGTGGCATCTACCACGCCATCATCGGCAGCCTGGAGCAGGTCGGCCTCGCCACCCTGATCGGCGCCCCGATCGGTGTGCTCACCGCGATCTACCTGGTGGAGTACGGCCGCGGCCGGCTCGCCAAGGCGGTCACCTTCTTCGTCGACGTCATGACGGGTATCCCGTCGATCGTCGCGGGTCTGTTCATCCTCAGCCTGATGCTCATCTTCAAGATGCAGCCGTTCGGCTTCGCCGGTTCGCTGGCCCTGGCCATCCTGATGATGCCGGTCGTCGTCCGCTCCACCGAGGAGATGCTGAAGCTCGTCCCGAACGAGCTGCGCGAGGCGTCCCTGGCGCTCGGCGTGCCGAAGTGGCGCACGATCCTGAAGGTGGTCCTGCCGACTTCCATCGGCGGTATCACCACCGGCATCATGCTGGCCGTGGCCCGTATCGCGGGTGAGACCGCCCCGGTGCTGCTGCTGGTGTTCGGCAACCCGTTCATCAACAACAACCCCTTCGAGGGTGCGCAGTCGTCGCTGCCGCTGTACATCTACCAGCAGTTCGCCAACAGCGCGGGTTCGGGTGCGGCCTACGACAGGGCCTGGGCGGCCTCGCTCACGCTGATCGCCTTCGTGATGATCCTGAACCTGGTGGCCCGCGGCATCGCCCGCTGGAAGGCCCCGAAGACCGGTCGCTGACTGCGGCCACACAGCGACCGAGCCTGAAAATCTGGAAGTGAAGTAGACATGGCCAAGCGAATCGACGTAAGCGGACTGACCGCCTACTACGGCTCCCACAAGGCGATCGAGGACATCTCGATGACCGTCGAGCCGCGTTCGGTGACGGCGTTCATCGGCCCCTCCGGCTGCGGCAAGTCGACGTTCCTGCGCACGCTGAACCGTATGCACGAGGTCACCGCCGGTGGCCGCGTCGAGGGCAAGGTGCTCCTTGACGACGAGGACCTCTACGGCGCCGGCATCGACCCGGTGTCGGTGCGGCGCGAGGTGGGCATGGTCTTCCAGCGCCCGAACCCGTTCCCCACGATGTCGATCTTCGACAACGTCGCGGCGGGCCTGCGCCTGAACGGCAACTACAGGAAGAGCGAGCTGAACGACATCGTCGAGAAGTCGCTCAAGGGCGCCAACCTCTGGAACGAGGTCAAGGACCGCCTGAACAAGCCGGGCTCCGGCCTCTCCGGTGGTCAGCAGCAGCGGCTGTGCATCGCGCGGGCGATCGCCGTGGAGCCGAAGGTGCTGCTCATGGACGAGCCCTGCTCCGCCCTGGACCCGATCTCGACCCTCGCGATCGAGGACCTGATCGGTGAGCTGAAGGAGCGCTTCACGATCGTCATCGTGACGCACAACATGCAGCAGGCGGCGCGCGTCTCGGACCGTACGGCGTTCTTCAACCTCGCGGCGGTCGGCCAGCCCGGCCGGCTGATCGAGATCGACGACACCGAGCGGATCTTCTCCAACCCCTCGGTCCAGGCGACGGAGGACTACATCTCCGGCCGCTTCGGCTGATCCCAGAACCCCTCGCGGTGCTGCATGGCGGTGCCACCGCGAGGACGCAAGAGGGCCCACCCCTGGCTTCCGGGGGCGGGCCCACGCGTTTCGCTGCGCTCGGCTCGGCGGCTGGTTTCGGGGGCTCCGACCCCAACCCCGCCGGGGCTTCGCCCCTGGCCCCCTTCGCCCGCTCAGGGTGGGAAACGGAACGCCCACCCGGCTCGGTCGAGGCGGGTGGGCGTGGGGGGAAGAGACCGTTACAGCACCGTCAGGTTCAGGACGCCGAAGGCCGCCGCGGCGACCAGTGCCGCCGCCGGCATCGTGATGAACCAGCCGAGGACGATGTTCTTGGCCACGCCCCAGCGGACGGCGTTGACGCGCTTGGTCGCGCCCACGCCCATGATCGCGGAGGTGATGACATGGGTGGTGGAGATCGGCGCCTTGAAGAGGTACGCCGTACCGAACATGATCGACGCGCCCGTGGCCTCCGCGGCGAAGCCCTGCGGCGGGTCCAGCTCGATGATCTTGCGGCCGAGGGTGCGCATGATGCGCCAGCCGCCCGCGTAGGTGCCGAGGGAGAGCATCAGCGCCGAGACGATCTTCACCCAGACCGGGATCGGGTCGCCGAAGGTCTCGTGGCCGGAAATCACCAGGGCCATGACCACGACACCCATGGTCTTCTGGGCGTCCTGGAGGCCGTGACCGAGGGCCATGCCGGCCGCGGAGACGGTCTGCGCCATGCGGAAGCCCCGCTTGGCCTTGTGCGGGTTGGCGCGGCGGAAGATCCACATGATCGCCAGCATCACCAGGTAGCCGACGATCAGGCCGACCACCGGGGACAGGAACATCGGGATGATGATCTTGTCGACGACGCCGTTCCAGTGCACCGCCGTACCGCCCGCCAGCGCCGCCCCCACCAGGCCGCCGAACAGCGCGTGGGAGGAGGACGAGGGCAGGCCGAAGTACCAGGTGATCAGGTTCCAGGTGATGGCGCCGACGAGCGCCGCGAAGAGGATCCCCATGCCGGCGGCGCCGGAGGGGGTCTCGATCAGCCCCTCGCTGACCGTCTTGGCGACCCCGGAGCCGAGGAAGGCGCCGGCGAGGTTCATCACCGCCGCCATGGCGAGGGCGGCCCGCGGGGTCAGCGCCCGCGTCGACACCGACGTCGCGATGGCGTTCGCCGAGTCGTGGAAACCGTTCGTGTACGTGAAGAAGAGCGCGACCGCGATGGTCACGATCAGGGCGAAGGTGGCCATCGAAGCCTCAGGACTCCTTGACGGCGATGGTCTCCACCGTGTTCGCCACGTGCTCGAACGCGTCCGCCGCCTCTTCCAGGACGTCCACGATCTGCTTGAGCTTGAGCACCTCGATCGCGTCGTACTTGCCGTTGAAGAGCTGGGCGAGCAGCTTGCGGTGGATCTGGTCCGCCTGGTTCTCCAGCCGGTTGACCTCGATCCAGTACTCGGTGAGGTTGTCCATGGTGCGGAGGTTGGGCATGGCCTCCGCGGTCAGCTCGGCCGCCCTGGCCAGCACCTCGATCTGCTGCTCGACGCCCTTCGGCAGCTCCTCGACGTTGTAGAGGACGACGAGGTCGACGGCCTCCTCCATGAAGTCCATGATGTCGTCGAGGGAGCCGGCGAGGGCGTAGATGTCCTCGCGGTCGAACGGCGTGATGAACGAGGAGTTCAGCTGGTGGAAGATCGCGTGCGTGGCGTCGTCACCTGCGTGTTCGGCTGCCCGCATACGCTCCGCGATCTCGGCCCGGGCGGAGGAGTCCGCCCCGAGCAGTTCCATCAGGAGTTTCGAGCCGGTGACGATGTTGTCCGCGGATGCGGAGAACATGTCGTAGAAGCTCGTCTCCCTGGGGGTCAGACGAAAGCGCACGTGGGGTCCTCGGGGTGCTTCGGTTTCGGTCAGGGTGATGCTAGGCGCATCATCCGGCCACGGCTATCGGGCCGCATCCCAGTGTCGCCCATCGGGCAAAGTGATCATCACGGGGGCGTACCAAGGGCCCCATACCCCGCGAAGTTCGGTACCATATACCCACTAGGGGTATGTTTCCGCAATCGTGTCCACAGCCCGTCCCGAGATGGAGGCCCGCGATGACGACGACCGAGGCCGGCGCCACGCACGGCTACCACAAGCAGAAGGACGAGCACCTCAAGCGGCTGCGCCGGATCGAGGGGCAGATCCGCGGTCTGCAGCGGATGGTCGAGGAGGACACGTACTGCATCGACATACTCACGCAGGTCTCCGCCTCCACCAAGGCGCTGCAGTCCTTCGCGCTCCAGCTGCTGGAGGAGCACCTGCGGCACTGCGTGGCCGACGCGGCCGTCAAGGGCGGCGACGAGATCGACGCGAAGGTGGACGAGGCGACGAAGGCGATCGGCCGGCTGCTGCGCACCTGACGGCTCAGGCGTCCCGCTCCTCGGCCACCCGCAGCACCTCGTCGATGCTCTCGAGGCTGAGCCGGTCCTCGGCGGCCGAGGCCGCGATGATCAGCTCGCCGCACAGCTCGATCTCGGCGAGGGCCACGTGGTCCTGAACCGCCGTGCCGCCGACCGGAGCCACCCGCCTCACCTCTTCCCTGCCGTCACCGACTTCCTAGAGTAGGGAGCGGTCTACACACCGCGCATGGCACGGACGGGCTACTTACGGGGTGGTGTCCCGGACTAGTGCCCGGCCGGTTTCAGGCCCCTTCCCCGCCGTCGCCCTCGGCGATCCGGCCCGCGTAGATGTCCCGGGAGCGCGGCAGGCGCACGTCGACGGGGGCGCCGAAGTCGTACAGCAGCAGGGTGGAGGCGACCGCCACCGGGGTCTTCTGGCGGCCGTTGACGAAGCTGAAGCGCTGCCGGAGCTTGCGGATGCGGCCCTGGTCGTCGAGGTAGACGTCGAACGGGACCTCGGCCGTGGCGAACCCCTTTGCCGCGGCCGCCAGGGACGCCCTGACGTCGGCGGAGGCGTACCGGGCCGCACGGCTCAGGTCCGCGGTCCCCCGGTAGTGCCTGACCGCGATGCCGCCGACCTCGGTCCGGCCGACGAAGGCCGCCTCCCGCGTCCCGCGCAGCACCTCGGCCGCCGCGTACGGGTCGGTCGCGCCGCCGGTGACCAGGTTGCCGTCGGAGAGAGAGGCGGTCTCCACGCGCACCCACTTGTCGGTGGGCACCCCGGCCCCCCGGTTCTTCATGAACAGCGCGCCCGGCGCGAGGAGTTCCGTGATGGGCCGGTGCTCGGAGGCGCCCGCCGGGTCCTCGGGCAGGACGACGGTGAGCTGTCCGAGGCGGTGCCGGTAGTCGTAGACGCCCCGGCCGCGGATGGTGACCCGGGTGCCGCCGGTCGCCATCTCCATGGAGGTGCTGGCCTTGGAGCTGCGCGCACCGAGCAGGGCGCCGGCGGCCCGGGTGAGGGTGGCGACCGGGTCGCCCGCGCCGCTCTTCACGTCCTGGGCGGCGGCACCAATACCGGAGCAGCCTGTGGTGGCCGCCCCGAGCCCGAGCATGATCCACACCGCGGCGACCGTCCGGCCCGCGTGCCTGTGCTGCCGCCGATCCATCGCCTGCCTACCCCCGGCCGGTACGTCCGTCATGGGCACCCCTGTCGTTCCGGTTAACGACGGGTAGGGGACTGTCGTCACGCGCTGCCGAAGCCTGGGAATGCGCATACGAAAGCTTTGGGCCGGGATGGGTAACGTTGTCGGCGTGGCGCAGCAGGACGGGCCGGAGCGAGTCCGGCAGGGGCAGGAACACCTCACGACGACGGACGAACAGGGCCGCTTCTGTGTGGCCCGGTGCATTTGCGGCTGGCGCGGGCCGGCCCGGCGGGCGCGCAGCCAGGCCCGTGCGGACGCGGCCGGGCACGCGGCCGGGCTGTAGCCCGGTCTACCGGCGCTCGGCCGGGCGGAGCAGCGCGTCCACCAGGTCCCGGTCCCGGGGCTGGGTGAGGCGTGCACGGGCCGCGCCGGGGGACAGCCACAGGATGCGGTCCACCTCGTCGTTCGGCGTGAAACGGCCCGCCGCGGCCTCGGCCGCCCAGTAGCGCACCTGCTTGGGGCGGCCGCCCGCCAGATAGTGCAGGGTCGGCAGCTCGGTGCCGGGCCTGGCCTCGTACCCGGTCTCCTCGGCGACCTCCCGCAGGGCCCCGGAGAGCGGGTCCTCGCCGCGCTTCAGTTTGCCCTTGGGGTGGGACCAGTCGTCGTACTTCGGCCGGTGGACCAGGCAGATCTCCAGGGCGCCGTCCACCGGGGAGCGGCGCCACAGGACGCAGCCCGCCGCTTGGACCGGGGTGTCGTTCACACCGCCTCCACCGTCGCCTTCTGCCAGGCCCGCTGGAACGCGAAGCGGGCCGCCTCCACCTCGTGCCGCTGGTCCGCGTGGAGCACGCCGAGCGCGTACGCCGTCGCCGGGGCGATCCGGGGCGTGCGGGCCGCCTGGGCCGCCGCGGCGGCGGCCTCCGAGGCGTCCCGGTGCCGGTTCAGCGCCTGGCCGGCCGTCAGCAGCCGTACGTCCACGGGGGCGTTGCCGCCGTACTGGGCCTCGCGGGCGTACCGGTGCAGGCGCAGCAGCAGGCGGACCTGGTGCCAGGGGCCGTCCTGGGGGTGCGGGGACGGGTCCGGGGAGAGGCCGTGGATCAGGGCCTCCGCGTTGTAGGGGTGGCCGGCGGTGACCAGGGGCAGGGCGACGACGGCGTCCGTGAGGCGTTCTTCCGCAGCGGCCGCGAGGGGGCGGAGGTCGGTGGCGGGCGCGGTGGGGGTGAGCGGGACCTCGCTGGCGAGTACGGCGACCTTGTCGGCGACGGCGTGGAAGCGGGAGGAGCCGAGGGCCTGGAGGGCGGTCGAGTGGGCGCGGGTCCGGGCCAGGGTCAGCTGCCGTTCGAGCAGCGCGCCCGCTTTCGCGGCGCCCACCGTGAGGTTGCCGCGTTCCAGGGTCGCCGTGGCGGCGGCCGGGCCGCCGGTGCTCTCCAGCGCCGTCGTGCCGTCGACCGCCTGGGTGGGGAACACCGTCGCCCCGGACAGCCGGTGCAGGGCCAGCAACAGCCGTTCCAGGCGGGCCTCGTAGGCGTGTTCAAGGCCAAGGGTGCCGGACAGCCAGGCCAGTTCGGGCCGCATCTCCTCGGACCAGTCGGGGTCCAGCAGGGGGCGGAAGGTGTGCAGGCTGCCGCTGATGCGGCGGGCGGAGCGGCGCAGGGCGCCGGCCGCGTCGACGGACTCCCTCGCGCCGTTCTCCCCCGCGCTCGCATACGCTCGCGCGTGGGCGCTCCCACCGTTGCCCCCGGTCTCCCGGTGCAGGCGCAGAGCGCGGAGGAACTCCGTGGCCTGGGCGCGCAGGTAGCCCGCCAGGGCGTCCCCGGTCACCACCCCGGCCGTGGGGTCCGTCGGGTCAAGGTGTTGCTGTGCCACGCCGGCGCCTCCGGGCGTCTATGAGCATCTCCTGGACGTTGCGCAGGGGCTGTCCGTCCGCGTCGGTCGCGTGCCGGGTCCACTCGCCGTCGGCGCCGAGGTGCCAGGAGACGGTGGTGTCGGACATGCCGGTGTCGAGCAGCCGGTTCAGGGCGGCCCGGTGGCCGGGGTCGACGACCCGGACGAGGGCCTCGATCCGGCGGTCGAGGTTGCGGTGCATCATGTCGGCGCTGCCGATCCACACCTCGGGTTCGCCGCCGTTGCCGAAGGCGAACACCCGGGAGTGCTCGAGGAAGCGGCCGAGGACGGAGCGGACCCGGATGTTCTCCGACAGGCCCGTGACGCCGGGGCGGATCGCGCAGATGCCGCGCACCCAGACGTCGACCGGGACGCCCGCCTGCGAGGCCCGGTAGAGCGCGTCGATGACCGCCTCGTCGACCATCGAGTTGACCTTGATGCGGATGAACGCCGGGCGGCCCGCGCGATGGTGCTGGGCCTCCTTGTTGATCCGTGAGACCAGGCCGTCCCGCAGGGACTTGGGGGCCACCAGCAGACGGCGGTAGGTCTCGCGGCGCGAGTAGCCCGACAGCCGGTTGAACAGGTCGGAGAGGTCCGCGCCGACCTGCGGGTCGGCGGTGAGCAGGCCGAGGTCCTCGTACAGGCGGGCGGTCTTCGGGTGGTAGTTGCCCGTGCCGACGTGGCTGTAGCGGCGCAGGGTCTCGCCCTCCTGGCGGACCACCAGCGACAGCTTGCAGTGCGTCTTCAGGCCGACGAGGCCGTAGACGACGTGGCAGCCGGCCTCCTCCAGCTTCTTCGCCCACTTGATGTTGGCGTGCTCGTCGAAGCGGGCCTTGATCTCGACCAGCACCAGGACCTGCTTGCCGGACTCGGCGGCGTCGATGAGCGCGTCGACGATCGGGGAGTCGCCGGAGGTGCGGTACAGGGTCTGCTTGATCGCGAGGACGTCCGGGTCGTCGGCGGCCTGCTGCAGGAAGGCCTGCACGGAGGTGGAGAAGGAGTCGTACGGGTGGTGCAGCAGCACGTCCCGCTGGCGCAGGGCGGCGAAGATGTCCGGCGCCGACGCCGACTCGACCTCGGCGAGGTCACGGTGGGTGCCCGCGACGAACTTCGGGTACTTCAGCTCCGGCCGGTCCAGGCCGTGGATGCGGAAGAGGCCGGTGAGGTCCAGCGGGCCGGGCAGCGGGTACACCTCGGCCTCGGAGATCTTCAGCTCGCGGACCAGCAGGTCCAGCACCTCGCGGTCGATGGACTCCTCGACCTCCAGGCGCACCGGCGGGCCGAAGCGGCGCCGCATGAGCTCCTTCTCCAGGGCCTGCAGGAGGTTCTCGGCGTCGTCCTCCTCGACCTCGAGGTCCTCGTTGCGGGTGAGGCGGAAGGTGTGGCTCTCCAGCACCTCCATGCCCGGGAACAGCTCCTCCAGGTGCGCGGCGATCACGTCCTCGACGGGGACGTACCGGCCGGGGCTGCTCTCCAGGAAGCGGGACAGCAGCGGCGGCACCTTCACGCGCGCGAAGTGCTTGTGGCCGCTGACCGGGTTGCGCACGACGACGGCCAGGTTCAGGGACAGGCCGGAGATGTACGGGAAGGGGTGCGCGGGGTCCACCGCCAGCGGGGTGAGGACCGGGAAGATCTGGTGCCGGAAGAGCGTGAACAGGCGGGCCTGCTCCTTGTCGGTCAGTTCGCTCCAGCGGACCAGGTGTATGCCCTCCTCCGCGAGCGCGGGGGCGACGTCCTCGTGGTAGCAGGCGGCGTGCCGGGCCATGAGCTCGCGCGAGCGGGCCCAGATCATCTCCAGCACCTCGCGCGGCTGGAGCCCGGAGGCGGACCGGGTCGCGACGCCGGTGGCGATGCGGCGCTTCAGGCCGGCCACCCGGACCATGAAGAACTCGTCCAGGTTGCTGGCGAAGATCGCGAGGAAGTTCGCGCGCTCCAGCAGGGGCGTGTTCGGGTCCTCGGCCAGTTCCAGGACGCGCTCGTTGAAGGCGAGCCAGCTGCGTTCCCGGTCGAGGAAGCGCCCCTGGGGAAGGGTGGCGCCGTCGGCTTTCGACTCGTCGTACGCGTCCAGGTCCGCGTCGAGGTCGGGCTCGAGGTCGGAGACCGAGCCGGCGACGGTGCGCGAGCGGTGCGCGGCTATGGAGCCCACGTCGGGCTGGATGTGCTGGACCTCTGCGTGGGTGTCTTGCTGACTCATGAACCCATTCTTCCGCGCGGCGGGCATTACAGGCGCGTCGGAACGTGCGGGCGGGAGCGTCACGGCCCCGTTTTCCGCTGGCCCCTCGGGGGGCGGCGAAGGCTCTGGCACGGCGGGCTTCATTGGCCGAGCGTCGCAAGCTCGTCTGAATCGATGGTTACGGAGACATGACGTGCGGGATAGCGAGGGGCGGCCCCCGGGAGTCCGCGTCGCAAAGGCGACGGATTTCGTACGGGACCGTACGCGGCTCGATCGGCCCGCACCACCTGGCGGCGCGGGCGACCACGCGCTGTAATCACCCTTTCACTCAGTGATTGGTGAAAGGGCGGTGCAGGAGAGGGGCGGCCGGCAATCCGGCCGCCCCTCGATGCCCGTGCCGGGCCCGTGTCACGTTTCGGTGCGGTACATGAGGTCCGTCTCGTAGGTCGTGAACCCGAGCCGCTCGTACACCGACACCGCCGCCTCGTTGTCGGCGTCGACGTAGAGCATCGCGGTCGGCAGGCCCTGCCCGGCGAGATGGCGCAGGCCGATCGTGGTGAGGGCCTTGCCGAGGCCGCCGCCCTGCTCGCCGGGGCGGACGCCGAGGACGTAGACCTCGCCCAGCCCCTCCTCCGCGTGCACCTTGGTCCAGTGGAAGCCGACCAGCTCCCCGCGCCGCTCGGCCAGGAAGAACCCGGCCGGGTCGAACCACGGCTGGGCCTTGCGGTCGTCGAGGTCCCGCTGGGTCAGCGAGCCCTGCTCGGGGTGGTGCGCGAACGCGGCCGCGTTGACCGCGAGCCAGGCCGCGTCGTCCTTGCCGGGCACGAAGGTGCGCACGCTCACGCCCTCCGGCAGCACCGGGTCGGGCAGCGCCAGGTCGGTCAACGCCCGCCGCATCTGGCGCAGTTCGCGGAACAGGGTCAGCCCCAGCACCTGGGCGAGGTGCCGGGCGGCGGAGTGCCCGCCGTGCGCCCACACCCGCAGGCGCTTGCCGGAGGCGGCGAGCAGGGCCGAGCCGAGCGCCCGGCCGTGCCCGTGCCCGCGCTGGCCGGGGTCGACGACGAGTTCGGCGGCCGGCGCCTCCACCGGGTCGGTGTCCTCCAGCTGGGCGTAGCCGACGAGTTGGCCGTCGACGCTCAGCAGCAGATGCGAGACGCCCTCGCGGGCGCCCCCGCGCAGCTGCAGCCGGCCCTGCTCGGACACCGGCTGCTGCCCGTCGACCCGGGCGGCCTCGCCGATCAGTGCCAGCACGGCCTCGGCCTGGTCCGGAGCGAGCGCGGAGTAGGTCTCGATGGAGCGGGAGGGGAAGGCCCGTACGGTGTCGTCGCTGCTCATGCGTAGAGGGTACGGCAGCCGACCGGCGAAACCGGTGCGAATGACACTTCGGTTCCGCAATTTCTCCGAGGGTTATGGGCGGTGATATTTCCTTGGGGTCCCATCGGAATTCGCTTTTCCTGGTCCCTGGATGCCGCGGCGTTTTCCGTGTCCGGCGACTCGGTGGCGAGATGGGAGAAAAGCCCACGTCGGAGCGTTGGGCGGACGGTCACCGGCACTGAATGGAATTCATCCGAGAGATGGACGGGAGGGGGGTGTCGTCGCGTCTTTCCGCGTGCCCGACCCCGGCAAGAATGCACAGGCTGTGAATCGACGCGGAATCATCGGGCACGGGCACGGGCACGGCCCCGCCCCCGCTTCGTCGGCTACTGCTGTTCGACCGTCGTGTCCGGCGGAGCCGTCGGGGCTCCTGGGAGGAGCACCGTCACCACCGTGCCGCCGTTCGGCGCCGGGGTCAGGGCGACCTCGCCGCCCGCCTGCTGGACGGTGCGGGCGACGATGGAGAGGCCGAGGCCGGAGCCGGGGAGCGCGCGGGCGCTGGGGGAGCGCCAGAAGCGGTCGAAGACGTGCGGGAGTTCGTCCTCGGGGATGCCCGGGCCGTGGTCGCGGACGGTGAGGACGCCCTCGCTCAGCTCGACCTCGACCGAGCCGCCCCCGGGGCTGAACTTGACCGCGTTGTCGAGGATGTTGACGACCGCCCGTTCCAGCGCGGAGGGCTCCGCCCGGACGAACCAGGGCTTCAGGTCCGCCGTGATCGTCAGCTCGGGGCCGCGCAGGCGTGCCCGGCGCAGGGCCGCCTCGACGGTGTCCTGGAAGGCCACCACCTGGACGCGCTCGCCGCGCTGGCCCTCGGAGCGGGACAGCTCCTGCAGGTCGCCGATGAGGGACGCCAGTTCCGTCATCTGGGCCTTCACCGAGGCGAGGAGCGCCTTGCGGTCCTCCGGCGGGAGCGGGCGGCCCGTCTCCTCGCTGCGGGTGAGGAGTTCGATGTTGGTGCGCAGGGAGGTGAGCGGGGTGCGCAGCTCGTGGCCGGCGTCCGCGATGAGCTGCTGCTGCAGCTCGCGGGAGCTGGCCAGCGAGGCCGTCATGGAGTTGAAGGACCGGGACAGCCGGGCCACCTCGTCCTCGCTGTCGTCCTCCACGGGGATGCGGATGGTCAGGTCCTCCGTGCGGGCCACGTGTTCCACGGCCTCGGTGAGCTTGTCGACCGGGCGCAGGCCCGCACGGGCCACGGCGAGTCCCGCCGCACCGGCGCCCACGACACCGACGCCGGAGACCAGGAGCAGGATGAGGGCGAGGTCGTTGAGGGTCTTCTCGGTGTTCCTGAGGGGAACGGCCAGCATCAGGGCCGCTCCGGGGTACACCTGCGGGCCCACGGCCGTGTCGACCACCAGCGGTATGGTCAGCACGCGGACGTCGTTGCCGCCGGTGTCCGTGCCGTTGCGGAGGATGCCGCCGCTGTGGTTGCCCGCGTTCCTGACGACGACCCGGTCGGCCGAGGTGGTCCTCACGGTGCCGGCGGAGTCCGAGGAGACGCAGGCCGTGCCGTCCGCCTTGACCAGCTGCAGATAGACGTCGTGCGTCCGCAGGCCGCTGTAGTGGGGCTCCGTCGGCTTCTGCAGACACGTGGTGAGCAGGGCGTACACCGTGTTCTGCTCCACCGGGCGGGGCGAGGACTTCTGCAGGTCGCTGTCCACCTGGTCGTACAGCTTGCCCTGCACGATGAACCAGCAGGTCACCGACACCGCCGCCACCGCGAACGCCACCGCCGCCGCGACCAGCATGGCCAGTCGGGCCCGGATCGGCAGCGAACGGTAGCGCCGTACGAGCCTGTTCACTCGGCGCCGCCCGGGCGCAGGACGTACCCGACGCCCCGCACGGTGTGGACCAACCGGGGCTCGCCGCCGGCCTCGGTCTTGCGGCGCAGGTACATGACGTAGACGTCGAGCGAGTTGGAGGAGGGCTCGAAGTCGAAGCCCCAGACCGCCTTGAGGATCTGCTCGCGGGTGAGGACCTGGCGCGGGTGCGCCATGAACATCTCCAGGAGCGTGAACTCGGTGCGGGTGAGCTCGACCTGGCGGCCGCCGCGCGTGACCTCGCGGGTCGCGAGGTCCATGCGCAGGTCGCCGAAGGTGAGGGCCTCGTCCTCCTGGGCTTCGGGGGAGACCGCGACCGCGTAGGAACTGCGCCGCAGCAGGGCCCGGATCCGGGCGAAGAGCTCGTCCAGTTCGAAGGGCTTGACCAGGTAGTCGTCCGCGCCCGCGTCCAGGCCGGTCACCCGGTCGCCGACCGTGTCGCGGGCCGTGAGCATGAGGATCGGGGTGGTGTCCCCCGCGCCGCGGATGCGGCGGGCCGCCGTCAGGCCGTCCATCCGGGGCATCTGGATGTCCAGGACGACCAGGTCCGGCTGGTAGGCCCTGGCCTTGTCCAGCGCGTCCGCGCCGTCGACGGCGACCTCGGTCTCGTACCCCTCGAAGGCGAGGCTGCGCTGGAGTGCCTCGCGTACGGCCGGCTCGTCGTCGACGATCAGGATGCGCTGGGTGTCACGGTCGCCTTCGGCGGGGCTCATGCTCGCGATTCCTCGGGGTGCGGTCGGGTGCGGATGCCGGGGTCGGGTGCCTCTCAGCCTGCCACGCCGGGGAGCCGCTGGGCACGTGCCGGGCCGGGTGCCGGGTGCGGCCGGGCCGTGCGTCGTGGTCAGGGGGGCCGGACGTGGCCGGCCCGCGCGTCGGGTGCCTGGTGCCGCCGGGCCGTGTGTCGTGGGTCAGGCGCCGAGTACCGCGAGGCTGCGCATCGTGGTCAGGCGGTGCAGCGGGACCTTGCGGCGGTGCGGACGGTCGGCGGAGGTGCGCAGGCCCATCAGCTGGGGGACCGGCGCCGGGACGATCTCCGGGGCGCGGGGCTCCGGGGCGGGCGGCGTGTGCAGTGCGTGGGCGACCGCCAGGGCGATGGTGACGTCGGCCGGGCCGCGGCCCGCGGGCTGGTGCGAGATCTTCCGGATCATGACGTGTTCCCTTCTAACTCTGCGAGCCCGACCGCAGCTTGGCCAGGTCGGACTTGACCGTGTTGACGGGGATCGCGAAGCCGAGACCGATGCTGCCCGCGTCCGAGGACGAGGAGGACTGCTGACTCGACGAGTACATCGCGGAGTTGATGCCGATGATGTTGCCGCCGGCGTCGATCAGGGCGCCGCCGGAGTTGCCGGGATTCAGGGACGCGTCGGTCTGGATCGCCTTGTACGTGGTCGTGGAAGAGCCCGTGTCGCCGTTGAACTGGCGGCCGCCGAACTGGAACGGCCACTGGCCGTCCCCGCCCTGGCTCTGCCCCTGGCCCTGGTCCGTGGAGACGGTGACGTCCCGGTCGAGCGCGGAGACGATTCCGCTGGTGACGGTGCCGGTCAGGCCCTCGGGGGAGCCGATGGCGACGACCGAGTCGCCGACCTGGACGCCGCCGGAGTCGCCGAGGGCGGCGGCCTTCAGGCCGGAGGCGCCCTTCAGCTTGATCAGCGCGAGGTCCTTGGAGCTGTCGGTGCCGACGACGTCGGCGGCGTAGCTCTTGCCGTCGCTGGTGCGCACCTTGACCGACTGCGCGCCGGCGATGACGTGGTTGTTGGTGACGACCTCGCCGCCGGACGTGACGACCACGCCGGAGCCGGTGGAGGAGCCGTTGCTGAGGGTCGCGTTGACCTCGACCACGCTCGGGGTGACCGCGGCGGCGATCGCGGCGACGTCGCCCTTCTTGCTCGACGGCACCACGGTGGTGCTCGTGCCGGCGGCGGCGACCGCGTCCTTGCCGGTCAGCTCCTGGAAGGCGTAGGCCGTGCCGCCGCCGACCGCCGCCGCGACGATCGCGACCGCCGCGAGGAGGGCGACCGGGCCGCGGGGACGCTTCTTCCCCGGCTCCGGCGCCGGCCCGGCATCCGTCGCCGTCGGCGGGTCGTACGACGGCGGGGGCGGCCACTCGGGATTCACGGGAGCGGAGTAGCCGTACTGCTGGGCATACGCACCCTGGGGGTGGCCGTACGCGCCCTGGGGGCCGTCTTCCTCGTACTCGCCGCTGCGGCGGATGCTCTCGGTCATGACTGAAGAGTCCCCCGCGACCATGAGAGCTTCCTGAGTGCTTGCTGAGAAGCCCGGCAGAACCTCGTTTGCCCGATGTAAAGGCGGCCGGGGCGGGCCGGGGCCCGCTCTCAGCCGCCTCTCACGAAGCCGTCAGGTCCCGCAGCCGCAGGACGCGCGTACCACCAGCCGGGACGGGAACGTCTTCAGCCGCTCCCGCCGGGACCCGGCCACCCGCAGCCCGTCGTCCAGCACCAGGTCGACCGCCGCCCGGGCCATCGCCGAGCGGTCCGAGGCGACCGTGGTCAGCGGCGGGTCGGCGAGCGCGGCCTCCTTGATGTCGTCGAAGCCGGCCACGGCCAGCTTCCCGGGTACGTCGATGCGCAGCTCGCGCGCGGCCCTCAGCAGTCCGATCGCCTGGTCGTCGGTGGAGCAGAAGACCGCCGGCGGCCGGTTGGGGCCGGAGAGGACGTCGAGCGCCACGCGGTAGGCGTCGTAGCGGTTGTACGGCGCCTCGAACAGCCGGCCCTCGGTGCTGAGGCCCGCCTCGGCCATGGCCCGCTTCCAGCCCTCGACGTGGTCGGAGACCGGGTCGCCGACGGCCGGCGTCTCCGCCGTACCGCCCATACAGGCGACGTACTCGTAGCCGTGCTCCAGCAGGTGGCGCACGGCGAGCTGGGCGCCGCCGAGGTCGTCGGTCACCACGGCCACGTCGTCGATGGCCTCGGGGCGCTCGTGCAGCAGCACCACCCGGGCGTCCCAGGCGTCGATCTCGGCGGCCGCGAGGTCGTTGAGGGCGTGGCTGACCAGGATCAGCCCGGAGACGCGCATGCCGAGGAAGGCACGCAGATAGTGGACCTCGCGTTCGCCGATGTAATCGGTGTTGCCGACGAGGACCATCTTTCCGCGCTCGGAGGCGGCCTGTTCGACCGCGTGCGCCATCTCGCCGAAGAAGGGCTGGCGGGCGTCCGGGATGATGAGGCCTATGAGGTCCGTGCGGCGCGAGGCCATCGCCTGCGCGACGCGGTCGGGGCGGTACCCCAGTTCCTTGATCGCTGCGAGGACGCGCTCGCGCGTGGCCGGTGCGACCGGCCGGGGTCCGTTGTTGATGACATAACTGACGACGGCGGTGGAGGTTCCAGCCAGCCGTGCCACGTCATCCCGAGTCACCTTGGCCACGCGCGGAGTCTACGCGGATTGATCCGCTCTGGGCAGGGCATATCGCTGCCTGGATGTGCGGAAGCAACGCCCCGCCCGAGCGCCCCCCGCGCGCGCCCCGGGAAACTACGCGTCCGCGTGGATCTCGGCGCCGCCCAGCACGCCGGATGTGTCCGCATCGCTCGCTTTCGCCCGGTCGGCCTTGGCTTTGGCCTCGTCGGTGGCGCGCTCGCCCTTCTCGGGGGTAACGAATCGATAACCGACGTTCCGGACGGTGCCGATCAGCGATTCGTGCTCCGGGCCGAGCTTGGCGCGCAGCCGCCGTACGTGCACGTCGACCGTCCTGGTGCCGCCGAAGTAGTCGTAGCCCCAGACCTCCTGCAGCAGCTGGGCGCGGGTGAAGACCCGGCCCGGGTGCTGGGCGAGGTACTTCAGCAGCTCGAACTCCTTGAAGGTCAGGTCGAGGACCCGGCCCTTGAGCTTGGCGGAGTAGGTGGCCTCGTCCACGGAGAGGTCGCCGTTGCGGATCTCCATGGGGGAGTCGTCGTTGACGATCTGCTGGCGGCCCATGGCGAGCCGCAGCCGCGCCTCGACCTCGGCCGGGCCCGCCGTGTCCAGCAGGACGTCGTCGATGCCCCAGTCCGCGGTGACGGCGGCGAGTCCGCCCTCGGTGACGACGAGGAGCAGGGGACAGCCGGGGCCGGTGGAGCGCAGCAGCTGGCACAGGCTGCGCACCTGGGGGAGGTCGCGGCGGCCGTCGACGAGGATGACGTCGGCGCCCGGGGTGTCGACGAGGGCGGGTCCCTCCGCCGGCGCCACCCGCACGTTGTGCAGCAGCAGTCCGAGGGCGGGGAGCACCTCCGTCGACGGCTGGAGGGCGTTGGTCAGGAGCAGCAGAGAACTCATACGTCTGGTTCCTCCTCGGTCCCTGCGAGGACGTGTGCGGTGCGGCACTGCTCTGCGATCCCGAAGGCCCCGTACACCCGCGGTTCCCCGCTTCGTATACAACGCTTCCGAAAGCACAAAAGGACCCGGGGGCTACGCTGCCCGAGTCCTCTGCCCAGCAGAATAGCCCACATGAGCAACCGTCCGGCAGGTCATGTGGCACGTTCCACCGTTCGTCCGAATTGCGAGACAGGCAGACGGGGCCCTATCCGGACGTTTCTGCGCACGGCCGACGGAATTCCGGTTGATTCCGTATACGATCCGGGCCCCGTCGTATACAAGGGGGGACCCGACACCTCCCGGCCGGCCTCCGGCGACCTGGTGTTCGTGATCGCCCACGGCTTCACCGGGGACGTGGACCGCCCGCACGTACGAAGGGTGGCGGGCGTGCTCGCCCGTCACGGCGCGGTCGTCACCTTCTCCTTCCGGGGCCACGGCCGCTCCGGCGGACGCTCCACGGTCGGCGACAGGGAGGTGCTGGACCTCGCCGCCGCCGTCGAGTGGGCCCGCGGCCTCGGGCACGCGCGCGTGGTGACCGTCGGCTTCTCCATGGGCGGCTCGGTGGTCCTGCGGCACGCGGCCCTGCACCCCGGCACGGCCGACGTGGTGGTCGCGGTCAGCGCGCCGGCCCGCTGGTACTACCGGGGCACCGCCCCGATGCGCCGTCTGCACTGGCTGGTCACCCGCCCCGAGGGCCGTCTGGTCGGCCGCTACGGCCTGCGCACCCGCATCCACCACCGCGACTGGGACCCGGTACCGCTCTCCCCGGTCGAGTCGGTGCCGAGGATCGCCCCGGCCCCGCTGCTGATCGTGCACGGCGACCGCGACGGCTACTTCCCCCTCGACCACCCCCGCATGCTCGCCGAGGCGGCCGGCGGCCACGCGGAGCTCTGGCTGGAACCGGGCATGGGTCACGCGGAGCACGCGGCGGACGACGCCCTGCTGGCCCGGATCGGGAACTGGGCCGTCAGCCGTCCGGACCCGGGCGCCGCGTCGTGAGCCGCCACACGCGGCAGGCCGGGGAGCAAGGGCCCCGGTGATCGGCGCAGGGGGCCGGGGCGGCCCGGGGGTGCCTTAGCCTGGCACCGTCCGTCCCTACTCTTTGCCGTCGATTGAGGAACCAGATGCCCAAGGTCACGGTGCGCTACTGGGCCGCCGCCAAGGCCGCGGCCGGGGTCGCCGAGGAGCCGTACGACGCGGAGACGCTCGCCGACGCGCTGTCCGCCGTAAGCGCGCGGCACCCCGGCGAGCTCACGCGCGTGCTGCAGCGATGCTCGTTCCTCCTCGACGGGCACCCCGTCGGCACCCGCCCGCATGAGACGGTACGGCTGGCCGAGGGCGGCACGGTCGAGGTGCTCCCGCCGTTCGCAGGAGGATGAGCCGATGAGCGACCAGCCGTACGAGGGCGGCCCGTACCCGGGCTACGACCCCTACCAGCAGCAGGCTCCTCAGCAGGACTGGGCCGGACAGGACCCCCACGCACAGCCCGGCTACGACCCGCAGCACACGCTGCAGTGGCAGGGGCGGACCTGGGAGACCCAGACGCACCCGCCGGTGCAGGCGGCGGAGACGTATTCGCCCCGGCAGCAGTACCAGCAGCCGCAGCAGGGATACCAGCAGCAGCCTCAGCAGCCGGCGTACCAGCAGCCCGGTCCGCAGCAGGCGTACCAGCAGCCGCAGCAACCGCAGCAGGGGTACCAGCAGTACGAGCGGCCGCAGCAGCAGTTCACGGAGCAGCCGTACGCCCAGCCGCAGCCGCAGCCGCAGCCGCAGCCGCAGCCGCAGCCGCAGTCCGAGCCGGCGTCTGCTGCGCCCGCGGCGCCCACGGGGGAGGCCGGAGGGCCTGCCTACGGACCCGCCACCCTCGGCGGCAACGCCCGGATCACCGACGCGCAGCGGGCGCGTCTGGACGGCCGTTCGCCGATCATCGAGCCCGGCATGCAGCCGGCGGCCCTCACCGCGCTGCTGGGCCTGCTGCTGGCCGGGACGGCGGGCGTCGGCTCCTACGCCCTCGTCGTCCCGCTCGTGCTGCTCCAGGCGGTGACGGCCGCGGGCTGGTTCCGGCTGAACGGCATGTGGCCGGCCCGGCAGGGCATCGCGCTGGCCTTCGCGGGCGGGCTGGCGGCCGACGTGGCCGTCCTGGCCGCGGGCCGCGGGAACGCGCCGGCCGCGATCCTCGGTCCCCTCGGCATCTGGGTCCTGCTGTCACTGGTCCTCCAGCTGCGCTCGCACGCCTCGCCGGACGAGCGCATGTACGGCCTCATGGCGACGGTCGTCTCCGCGGCCCTGGCGATCCTGGCCACCGGATACCTGGGCGCCGAACCGCACGCGGTCTCCGTGGGCGCGGCGGCGGTCGCCGTGGCCGTGCTGGCGCGTGCGCTGCCCCTGCCGACTGCGGCGTCGGTCGTGGTCGCGGTACTGGCCGCCTCCGGCGCGGGGATCGCCGTGGGAGGCATGACGGGCTTCGGGGCGAAGGGCGCGCTGATCGGGGCGGCCGCCGGGGCCTGCGCGCTGATCGGTCACCGTGTGGCCGGCTACGACTACCCGTCGCGGTTCGTGCACTTCACCGCGGGCGTGGCACTGCCGCTGTCGGCGGCGGCGCCGGTCGTATGGGCGCTGGGGCGCGCGCTGGGCTGACCTCTGTGGGGCTCGCGCACGACGGACCCGCACCCGGCGACGTGCGGGCACCCGCCGACGGCAGACCGAAGGGCCGTATCCCCTCTGGCGTCCAACCCAGGGGATACGGCCCTTCGGCCCGTCACGCGACCGCTCAGACCGCGATGGCGACCTCCGCGAGGCCGCCCTGCTGGGCGACGACCGTGCGGTCGGCGGAGCCGCCCGGCACCAGCGCCCGGACGGTCCACGTGCCCTCGGCCGCGTAGAAACGGAACTGACCGGTCGCCGAGGTCGGGACCTCCGCGGTGAACTCGCCGGTCGAGTCCAGCAGCCGGACGTAGCCCGTCACCGGCTCGCCGTCGCGGGTCACCTGGCCCTGGATCGTCGTCTCACCGGGCTTGATCGTCGAGGCGTCCGGGCCGCCGGCCTTCGCTCCACACATGTACTTCTCCTGAGGGGTCTGACCGGAAGGCCGGTCGGGATGGATTCTGTTGGCTTACTTGCCGGCGCCGAGCTCGATCGGCACGCCGACCAGGGAGCCGTACTCGGTCCAGGAGCCGTCGTAGTTCTTGACGTTCTGGACGCCGAGCAGCTCGTGCAGCACGAACCAGGTCAGGGCCGAGCGCTCACCGATGCGGCAGTAGGCGATCGTGTCCCTGGCGAGGTCCACGCTCTCCGCGGCGTAGAGCTCCCTGAGGGCGTCGTCCGACTTGAAGGTGCCGTCGTCGTTGGCGTTCTTCGACCACGGGATGTTGCGGGCGGTCGGGACGTGGCCCGGACGCTGCGACTGCTCCTGCGGGAGGTGGGCCGGGGCGAGCAGCTTGCCGGAGAACTCGTCGGGCGAGCGGACGTCGACCAGGTTCTGCGCGCCGATCGCGGCGACGACGTCGTCACGGAAGGCGCGGATCGAGGTGTCCTGGGCCTTGGCCGTGTAGTCGGTCGCGGCGCGCTCGGGCACGTCGGAGCCGTCGACCAGCTCGCGGGCGTCCAGCTCCCACTTCTTGCGGCCGCCGTCGAGAAGCTTGACGTTCTCGTGGCCGTACAGCTTGAAGTACCAGTAGGCGTACGACGCGAACCAGTTGTTGTTGCCGCCGTAGAGGATCACCAGCGTGTCGTTGGCGATGCCCTTCTTCGACAGGAGCTTCTCGAAGCCCTCCTGGTCGATGAAGTCACGGCGGACCGGGTCCTGGAGGTCCTTGGTCCAGTCGATGCGGACCGCGTTCTTGATGTGGTTCTTCTCGTAGGCGGACGTGTCCTCGTCCACCTCGACGATCGCGATGGTCGGGTCGTCCAGGTGCTCCTGCAGCCAATCGGCGTCGACCAGGACGTCGCTGCGGCTCATGCTCTTCTCCTCCGGGGCAGTCGCGGCGGGGCGTGCGAGTGTGAGGGGGCGCGCCCGAGGTGCGGGCGGCGCACGGGTGCCCTTCCAGCAGGGCGGGGGTGAGACGCGGAAGTCGGGGACTTTCGCTCAGAAGGGGCGACAGAGCATGGCGGCAACGCGGCACAGGTCCACTGCCCGCCGCTTCGTGAGGTCCGCCTGTCGCTTCATGCGGTCGATCGTAGGGACGTCCGGGCGGGCGTGTCACCGGCGTGTCACATGACGAGACGCGATCGTCCGAATGGCGGGACAAGCGAAGCGCCCGGGCGGCTGCCGCGCAGCCTCCGGGCGCTCGTGAGGGTCTTCGCTTCTGCGTTGCGGACGGGGCCGTCTCGCCAGTCGGACGGGCCGTCCACCGGCCGTCCCCACCGGGAGGGTCCCTACCCCGCCAGCTTGACGTGCGAACCCTTCACGGTGATCTCCACGCCGTCCTTCGCGGCCTCCACCTTGTCCAGCACGATGCCGCCGGGCAGCCGGTCGATGGCCTGCTGGAAGTCGGTGATCTGGCGGATGCGGTCATCGGCCACGGCGGCGGCGCCCAGCTTGGGCAGGGAGTCGGCGTGGACCTCGACCTTGTCGTTCTTGACGGTCACCGTGCTGAGCACGGACACGGTCTGCTTGATGCCGAGGCGCGGGACGGCGCCCTCCACCGCGACCTTGATCTTGCCGTTGCCGCCGTCGGACAGGCCCACCACCCGGGCGGTGATCCCGGGGGCCACCTGGGTCGGCTCGGACTTGGCGGTCCTCAGCAGCTCGGCGTAGGAGATCGTCGCGGTGCCGGTGGCGCTGGAGGCGGTGGCGGAGCTGTAGTCGCCGGAGAACTCGACGCCCTTCATGTCGGCCTTCAGGTCGTCGATCCGGATGGTTCGACCGGCGGTGCCGGTGGCCGCCTCGTAGTTCTTGATCCCGACCTCGACGTCGTCCAGGGACCCGCTCGCGACCTGGGTGAGGAAGGGGAACCCCTTGATGTTCACGTCCGGCGTCGACGCCAGGTTCTCCGTCGCCTTCAGCTTGCCCGCCGCCTCACCCTCGGCGAAGTGCACCGCGATCCGGTCCACGATCACGAACAGGCCGCCCAGGACCACGACGAGGATCAGCAGTATTCGCAGGGCGCGCATGTGGTGTTCCCCCGGGTCGGCGGTGTCGTTCGACGTACGGTTCGGCGTACGCCACGGTAACCCCGCCCGGCACGGCGGCGGACGGATTGTCGATCACTTGTGACAGGTTCGTCCCGGGTTCCCGGCCCACACGTGCCGTCCCACCCGCCTTCGGGCGGCCCTTCTCCCTTGGCCCGTACCGGTCGTCGCGGGGCCGAACCGGGGGGACGGACCTACCCTGGAGGCATGTACGCACGGCGGCGTCACGTGTACTTCGCCATGATGGCGGTCTGTATCGGCCTGTTCGTCCTGGCGTGGGGCGTCGTGCGCATCTGGTCCATCCCCGCGGCCGTCGGCATGTGCATCGTGGCCATGCTGATCCCGCCGGTCGCCGCGATGATCGCCAACCGGCGTGGCCCGGAGGACCGTTGGTGGGACGATCCGTCCGGGGACCCCCAGTCCGACGAGTGGTGGGACGAGCTGGACGGCAAGAAGCCGCCACGCTCGGAAGGCCCGCCACGCTCGGAGGGCCCGCCCCGCTCGTAGGCCGGCTTCAGTACACGAGCGCCTGGGTGTCGTCCGCCAGCGCTTCCTGGACGAACACCTGCGCGCCCGCGATCCGCACGCCCTCGACGACGTCCTTCTCGGTGATCTCCCGCCGGGCCGCGCACTGCGTGCACAGCGTCACGCGGCCGGCCGCGAGGATCGAGTCGAGCAGGCCGGGCAGCGGCGCCGCGTGCGGCAGCTCGAACTCGGCGGCCCGCCCCGGCAGCGCGAACCAGGACGACTCCCCGGTCAGCCAGAGCGAGACGTCCACCCCGCTGGCCACCGCCACCGCCGCCACCGTGAACGCCTGAGAGCAGCGCTCGGGGGCATCGGCCCCGGCCGTCACCTTGATCACGAGCTTCTTCGCCATGCCCGAATCGTAATCCGTCCCCCTACAACTCCATGCACATGCCATGAGTCTCCTGTGCGCGCGGGCGACGGAGTCCGCGCTGTCGCAGGGAGACATCTTGGAAGTACTGGAAACAGAAGTCCTGGAAGCGGCGGAACCGGACGGACCCGCGCCCTCGGCCCCCCGGCGCGGCCGCACCGCCGGTCTGATCGCGGGCGCCGCCGCCCTCGGCGTCGTCGCGGGCGCCTGCGCCGGTTACGTCGTGCAGGCGGGCCGTCCGCCCACGCGGCTGCCCTCCCTCTCCCAGCCGGTCGTCCGCCAGGCCGAGGGGGACGTGGCGCCCCTGTCGGCGGCCGAGGACCGCCGGGTGAAGACGGACGGCGATCTGCGCAAGCTGCTGCTGAAGCGGCCGCGCGGCGCCCGGAACGAGGAACTCGGCGTGGACGGCTGGATGGACGTCGCCGACTACGCGGACACCTTCGACAAGCCCGCCGGGGCCTTCGCCGACCTGCTGACGGACGAGTTCCGCCGCGCCGCCGTCACCCGCTGGCAGACCGGCGGCACGTACACCGTCGAGATACGGCTCGTGCAGTACCGCCAGGAGACGAAGACGGCCGCCGCGCAGAGCGTGGAGGACCAGCAGTACTGGTCGGGTCGCAAGCCGAACACCAGCAGCCGGCAGGTGCCGGGCACCGGTGACGGCATGGCGTACGTGCACCACACGCCGAGGACCGAGCCCGGATATCTGCCGCAGTACGTCGCCGAGGCCCAGGCCTCGCGCGGCGACATCGTCATGGAGATCTGGATCACCGACACCAGGCCGATCGCCGAGGAGAAGATCATGGACCTGGCCGAGCGACAGGTGGCCCGGCTGTGAACACCTCATGGGGCAGGATCGCCGGCGCGGGTCTGCTGGCCGCCGCGGTCGTCGCCGGGATCGGGTTCACCGCCGTGACCGTCTCGCACGCCGACCGGGACCCCGGAAAGCCCGTCTGGAAGTTCCCCGCGGCGGACCACCACGAGGGCCGGGCGGGCAAGGACGCGTCGGGGCTGCGCGGGCTGCTGGTGCCGTACTCGGAGGGTTCCATGGGATACGGGCGGGGGCCGGACATCGGTGCGTTCGGCTCCGACGTCGAACTCACGGGACGTCAGGCCACCGCCCTGCGCAAGCAGTCGATCCGCGACCTGCCGCCGCAGACCCGGCGCAGGCTGGAGGAGATGATCGACAAGGAGCGGATCAAGGGCATGGCCATGCGCAGCTACAGCCGTGCCGACAGCTGGTCCGTCTCCCGCAAGCACGCCTTCACCCTCAGCTTCGAGCTGGTGCGGATGGACCGTGACTCCGTGCGCGCGCTGTCGACCACCCAGAACCAGCTCTTCTCCGCCCTCCGCTTCTTCCGCAAGGGGCCCGCGATCGAGGGCCACAAGAACGCGGCCTGCTTCCTCGCACCCGGGGATGGCGGCGAGAAGCTCGACCGCATGGTCTGCTCCGCCTACGAGGGCGACGTACTGGTCGGCGTCGACGTCTCCGGGCACCGCCCGCTCGACGGCAACGCCGTCGCCCGGTTCATCGGGCAGCAGCTCGACCGCATCAAGGACCGGGGGGAGGCCGTATGACCGAGCAGGACACGGGCCACACGCCCGAACAGCCGACGCCCACGCCGGTGACGGCATCCGCGGCCGCGCCGACGACCGCACCTTCGGCCGCGACGACGGCCGCACCCCCGATCGCCCCGGCGCCCGTCGCGGACGCACCGCCCCTGGCAGGACGGCCCCACGCGCCGACCGTGCCGGGACGGCCCGAGGCGTCGATCGTGCCGGAGCCCCCTGTGCCGGCCGAGTCATTCGAGCGGCCGGCACAGTCGGAGCCGCCTGTGCCGGCCGAGCCGATCGAGCAGCCCCCGCAGCCGGAGCCGTCTGCGGCGGCCGAGCCGTCCGAGCGGCCCGAGCTGCCTGTGCCTGCCATGCGGCCCGTCCAGCCCGAGCCGCCCGTCCAGCCCGAGCAGCCCGTACTGACCGAGTCGCCGAGCCTGCCCGAGTCGCTGGTCCCGCCCGCGCGGGGCCCGCGGCGGCTGCGCGCGGTGGTGCGCTGGACCGCGGCCGTCGCCGTCTTCGCGGTGGTCGGGGCGGCCACGGCGTACGGCGTCACGCAGGTGGAACGCACCGACGTACCCGGCCTCGCCACCGTCTCGGACGGACGCTGGGACTACCCGGAGATCGTCCGCCCGCCGCTGCCCGCCGGCAGCCCGGAGCCCTTCGCCGACTCCAACAAGGCCACCGCCCACTTCGCCGACCTGCGCCGGCTGGTCCTGCCGGCGCCGAGGGGCGCCACGGCGGACAAGGCGCTCGCGGGCGGCCACGGCTGGGTGCGGCCGAAGGTCTTCCTCGCCGAGTACGCCTCCAAGGACGACCGGGAGACCCTGGCCGGCGTGCTCACCGACCGCGGCCTCAGACACATCGCCGCCCGCGGCTGGACCATGCCGGACGGCACCCGCACCCGGATCTACCTGCTGCAGTTCGACACCGGCCTGATCGCAGGGGAGGTCCAGCAGGACGAGTTCTCCGGCTACGACGTGACCACCAACCACCTGCGCGGGGCGCCGCGTACGCAGTTGGACGAGAAGTTCCCCGAGCGCGCCCAGGTCCCGAACGTCCTGTACTACCCGTACGTCGAGGCCCGGCCGTACGGCGCCGAGCACGTCCGGCAGGCCTACATCGTCGCCGGGGACGTCGTCGGACTCGTGGTGCAGTCCCGCAGGGGCGGCGCGAAGGAGGTGCCGTTCCAGCAGACGGTCGTGCTCCAGGAGCAACTGCTCGGCTGACGCCCACCTCGGAAAGAGAGCCGGGGCACGGCCGCGTAAGCTGGGCCCCGGCTCTGTCGTACGCCCACCCTCGCTCAAGGAGCACCCGTGGAGATCTTCTTCGAAACCCTGCTGGTCCTGGTCTGCGTCGGCGTGCTCGCCTTCGCCTACCTGACCGTGAAGAAGCTGTACCAGGGCCAGCGCTGACCCCTCACCCAGGAAAGCTCCGCTCATGATCGAGATCCCGTCCGACCTGCACAAGGACCTCGTCCCGCTCGCCTTCCTGCTCGGCAGCTGGGCCGGGGCGGGCGTGCACGACTTCCCCGGTTCGGAGAAGTGCAACTTCGGCCAGGAAGTCGCCTTCACCCACGACGGCCGGGACTTCCTGGAGTACCACTCCCACACCTGGGTGCTGGACAACGACGGCAACAAGGTCCGCCCGCTGGAGTCGGAGTCCGGCTACTGGCGGATCGACGCGGACCGCAAGGTCGAGGTCACGATGACCCGCGACGACGGCACGGTGGAGATCTGGTACGGCTCCATGGCCGACAAGAAGCCCCAGATCGACCTGGTGACGGACGCCGTCGCCCGGACGGCCGCCTCGCAGCCGTACACCGGCGGCAAGCGGCTCTACGGCTACGTCAAGAGCGACCTGATGTGGGTCGGCGAGAAGCAGACCCCCGAGGTCGAGCTGCGCCCCTACATGTCGGCCCACCTGAAGAAGGTCGTCACCCCGGAGGACGTCGAGCGCTGGGCCAAGGCCCTGCCCGACGACATGCCCGACGACGGCATCGCCTTCTTCAAGTAGTCCTAGACTTTCCGGTGTGGTGAGCACCGACTGGAAGAGCGACCTCAGGCAGCGCGGCTACCGGCTGACGCCGCAGCGGCAGCTTGTCCTCGAAGCCGTGGACACCCTTGAGCACGCGACCCCCGACGACATCCTCGTGGAAGTGAGGAAGACGGCGTCGGGGGTCAACATTTCCACCGTCTACCGCACGCTGGAGCTGCTGGAGGAACTGGGCCTGGTCAGCCACGCCCACCTCGGCCACGGCGCGCCCACCTACCACCTCGCCGACCGCCACCACCATCTGCACCTGGTGTGCCGCGACTGCGAGAACGTCATCGAGGCCGACGTGGACGTGGCGGCCGAGTTCACGGCCAAGCTGCGGCAGCAGTTCGGGTTCGACACCGACATGAAGCACTTCGCGATCTTCGGCCGCTGCAAGGACTGTTCGCTGAAGAGTCCAACCACCACGTCGTAGGCTTGATCATATGAAGAGCCCTCTGCTGTCCCTGCCCGGCGCCGTCCCCGCCGAGGGCGTGGACGAAGGTGTCGCCGCCCACTACGGCGACCTGTTCCGTGAGCAGCGCGCACTCGCCGACGGCAACGGATTCGTCGACCTCTCGCACCGCGGTGTCGTCACGGTCACCGGCGACGACCGCCTCGCCTGGCTGCACCTCCTGCTCACCCAGCACGTCAGCGAACTGCCCGTCGGCGAGGCCACCGAGGCGCTGATCCTGTCCGCGCACGGGCACATCGAACACGCCCTGTACCTGGTGGACGACGGCACGACGGTCTGGGCGCACGTCGAGCCCGGCACCCAGGACGCGCTGCTCGCGTACCTGGAGTCGATGAAGTTCTTCTACCGGGTGGAGACGGCCGACCGCACCGGCGACTTCGCGGTCGTCCATCTGCCCGCCGGTTCGATCGCCGAGGTCCCCGAGGGCGTCGTCGTACGCGAGACGCCGTACGGCCGCGATCTGTTCCTGCCGCGCGCCGACCTGGAGTCCTTCGCGGCCGCGCACGGCCCGGCCGCCGGCCTCCTCGCCCACGAGGCGCTGCGCGTCGAGCACCACCGCCCCCGCCTCGGCTTCGAGACCGACCACCGCACCATCCCGCACGAGCTGGGCTGGATCGGCACGGCGGTGCACCTGCAGAAGGGCTGCTACCGGGGGCAGGAGACCGTGGCCCGGGTCCAGAACCTGGGCAAGCCGCCGCGCCGGCTCGTCTTCCTGCACCTCGACGGCAGCGACGTCCACCTGCCGGTGGCCGGCACCGAGATCCGCCTCGCCGACGAGGGCCCGGACGGCCGGAAGATCGGCTTCGTGACGACGTCGGCACGGCATCACGAGCTGGGCCCGGTGGCCCTCGCCCTGGTGAAGCGGAACGTGCCGGTCGACGCGAGGCTCCTCGCCGGGGAGACGGCCGCCGCGCAGGAGGTCGTGGTCGAGCCGTAGTCCCCCTGGGGAACCGCGGTGCCGCCGGCTAGATCTCCAGCAGCACCGTGAACGGCCCGTCGTTCGTCAGGGACACCCGCATCTGCGCGCCGAAGCGTCCCGTGGCCACCGTCGCCCCGAGCGCCCGCAGCCGGGCCACCACCTCGTCCACCAGCGGCTCGGCGACATCGCCGGGAGCGGCGGCGTTCCACGTCGGCCGGCGGCCCTTGCGCGCGTCCCCGTACAGCGTGAACTGGCTGATGACCAGGAGCGGGGCGTCGACGTCGCTGCACGACCGCTCGTCGTGCAGCATCCGGATCGACCACAGCTTCCGGGCCAGCTGCGCCGCCTTCTCCTTGGTGTCCTCGTGGGTCACCCCGACGAGGACGCACAGGCCCTCGCCCTCGATCGCGCCCACCGTCTCGCCGTCCACGACGACGCTCGCGCCGTCCACCCTCTGCACCACCGCACGCATGCGGACCATCATGCCGGGTGCCCGGCGCGCGGTCGGCGGCGGTCCCTTATGGATCCCTTACCCCCCATCTGGGGCCGTTCGGGGGCACTCGGTCACATAGCGGCCACTTGGGGTGGCACGATGCTGTCACACGCCGGTCGAGGGGACGGTCAGAACCACATGAGCACACCGAGCACCAGCGGTCGGCTGAGCGCGCAGGGTACGCACCGGCCGCCCGCGCAACGCGCCGACGGCCCGGCGGGCCCGGCGCTGCCCGCGGAGCCGCCCGAGTACGACCTGGCCCCGCTGAGCCTGCCCGAACTGCGCGCCCTGCGCCGCGACGCCCAGCGCGACGAGGCGGACCTCAGCTATGTGCGGCGGCTGCTGCAGGGCCGGATCGACATCCTGCGCGCGGAGCTGGCCCGGCGGGGCCGGGCGGCCGTGCCGGCGCCCGCGGACGGCTCCGTGGTGGACCGGCTCCCGGAGATCCTGAAGGACGCCCCGGCCCGGCACCGCTCCTCGGCCCGCCATGTCACGCTCGGCACCCCGCACAACGAGGAGTACCGGCAGCTGGCCGCCGAGATGCTCGGCGAGGTCGAGCTGAGCGACCTGGGGGCGCGCACCGACCTCGAACTGACCACCGCGATGGGGCGGCTGGTCCGGTACGAGCAGGAGGTGTCCCGGCGCCGCCAGCGGCTGCAGCGCACGACGGACGACTGCAGCGGGGAGATCGCCCGCCGGTACCGCGAGGGCGAGGCGCAGGTGGACGACCTGCTCCTGTGAGCGGCGCCGGGGGGATACGACCGGTAATACGAGCAGGTAATGGGGACGACAGGCGCCGGGCCGCCCGCCTACGGTGACACCATGATTGAGGTCCGTACCGTCACCGAGGCCGAGTTCGAGGACTGGCAGCGCGCCCTGTCCGTCGGGTTCCTGCGGCCTCCCGCCCTGCCCCCCGAGCAACTCGAGGCCCGCCGCGCGCAGTTCGTCCCGGGCCGGCTGCTCGGCGCCTTCGACGGCGGCCGGTGCGTGGCCACCTTCCGCTCCTTCGCGCAGGAGCTGACCGCGGTGGGCGGCGGCCCGGTCCCCGCGGACGCCGTCACCAACGTCAGCGTCAGCCCCACCCACCGCCGCCGGGGCCTGCTGAGCCGCATGATGGGGCAGGACCTCGCGGCGGCGAAGGAGCGCGGTGACGTCGTCGCCACGCTGATCGCCGCCGAGTACCCGATCTACGGGCGGTACGGCTTCGGGCCCGCGACCTGGACGACCGAGTGGACCGTCGAGGTCACCCGGGCCGGACTGGACCCGCGCTGGTCGGGCCCGGCGGACGGCGGTCGGATCGACCTGGTGGACGGCGAGGACGTGCGCAAGCTCGGCCCCGAGCTGTACGAGCGGTTCCGCCGCGCCCAGCCCGGCGCGGTCAGCCGCGACGAGCTGTGGTGGCAGGCGCACACCGGAGCGGTCCGCTTCCACGAGACGTGGACCGAGCCGTTCTACGCCGTCTACCGAGCGCCCGGCGGCGAGGTCGAGGGCCTGGTGTCGTACAAGTCCGACGAGGCCTGGAACGGCAAGCAGCCGGAGCAGACCGCCGCCGTGCAGAAGCTCATCGCGACCACTGCGGCGGCCGAGCGCGCGCTGTGGCACTACCTGTGCTCGATCGACTGGATCACCAAGGTCAAGAGCGGTTGCCGCGGCCCCGACGACCTGCTGCCCCTGTACCTCCCCGACCCGCGCGCGGCCCGGATCGCCGGGCACGCGGACTGGCTGTGGGTGCGGATCCTGGACGTCGTACGGGCCCTGGAGGCGCGGACGTACGAGGGGGAGGGCGCGCTGGTGCTGGAGGTCGCCGACGGGGACGGGTTCGCCGGCGGGCGGTACCGGCTGGAGGTCTCGGCGGGGGGCGCCTCGTGCACGCCGGTGACCGCGAGCGCCGATCTCACACTGGACGTGGGCGACCTGGCCTCGGTGTGGCTCGGCGGGGAGTCGCTGCTCCGGCTCGCCGCGCTCGGCCGGGTCCGGGAAGAACGAGAGGGCGCCGCCCGGAAGGCCGACGCCCTGTTCCGCTCACCCGGGCGTCCTTGGTGCCCGGACATCTTCTGACGGCTCCCTTCTCCCGGTGGTCCTGACCGTTCATCCGTAGCGAGCTGTTCAGTTGTGGCTGTGCTCTGCGGTGTTCAGTTGTGGCTGTGCGATGTGGTGTTCAGTTGTGACTGTGCGCTTCGGTGGCCGTCCCCTGTCCGGGCTCCCGGCTCCCCTCCGGAAGGGAGCCCGGTCGGCCAACCACTGGGAAGCTCGACCATGTCGTGCGAGTTGGCAGCCAACTCACTGTACTTATCTCCGTTGGAAGGCGGCTCATAACCAGCTGTCGCCGAACTGCCGCAAGATGGCGGGAAGTTGTAGGGTTTTTCCGTGGACCCGGAGCACGTCTCCGCCAGTGGACGGACGAGGTCACAGCGGCCCCACGCGTCCCACGGGGAGATCGCGGACGAACTGCGCAGCCGGATCAGGTCCGGACTGCTGCGGCCGGGTCAGCGCATGCCCACGCAGGCCGAGCTGGCCGACGAGTTCGGCGTCGAGCGCGGGGCCGTGCGCCAGGCGCTGCGCATCCTGCAGTCGGAGCAGCTGCTCACCAACGTCTCCAAGGGCAGCCCCGCCAGGGTGGCGGCCGGCCCGGCGGCCCTGCGCCCGCCGGCCGGTCCCGCGGCGCCGCCCCAGCCCACCATGGTGGGCCTCGCCCCGCGCATAGCGGCGGCCTTCGCCGCCCCGCACGTGGAGATCGACGCGATCTGCCTGACCTCGGTCTCGCTCACCCTGGCCGTCGGAGAACCGCTCCGGCAGATCCACGCGGAGCGGCTGAAACCGGCCAAGATCGATGTGCGGGTGCTGCTGCCCAGCCGTGACATCGACCTCGCCTTCCCGGCGCCGGTGGACGCCGACGACGGCGGGCTGCTGCACCGGCGCTGGCTGGCCCAGCGCAACGCCCAGGGCATGGTGCTGCGGCAGAACCTGCTGGCGCTGCGCACCACGCACGGCATCGACGTGCGGGTCTCCTTCCGGGCGCTGCCTTTCACCCCGCCGGTGAAGCTGTACCTGCTCAACGGGCGCGAGGCGCTGTTCGCGTACTACACGCTCAAGCGCCGCGAGCGGCAGATCGGGCACGAGCACCTGGAGCTGTACGACGCCGACGGCACGCGCTCGATGCTGTTCGCGTTCCCGCAGGGCGCGGGGCTGCGGGACACCACGTTCGTGGAGCAGTGCAACCTGTGGTTCGACTCCCTGTGGGAGACGATCAGTTCGGACCTGGTGCTGACGTCGTAGCGCCCCGTTCCGTCACAGCACGGGGCCCGCGAGGAGCACCGCGAGCAGGAGGGCCCCGGCGGAGCTGACCGCCGGGCTCCTGGCCTTGATGCCCACGCTGAGCAGCAGCAGGCCGACGATGCCGGCGACACCGTACTTCCACTGGACGAGCTGTTCGAAGCCGACGACGAAGGCGGCGGAGAGGAGGGCGAGGGCGGGCACGGCGATTCCCCCTTCGGGTGCCGATGGGAGGCAAAAGTTCCACCAACTTGCAAAAGTTGGCAACCAACTCCAACTAAGTTGTCCCCACTTGGCAGCAGTTCATAAACAACTTTCGAGCAACTCCCTTTAGATGGATCCGAGTTGTAGCGTTTGGTCGTGACCCAGGAGCAGGTGGCAGTGAACGGGAGCAGCAGACGCAGTCCGCAGGAGATCGCCGACACCCTGCGCGAACGCATTCGCGCCGGTGTCCTGCGACCGGGCGAGCGGCTGCCCACCCAGGCCGAGTTGGCCGAGGAGTTCGGCGTGGAGCGCGGTGCCGTGCGCCAGGCCCTGCGGGCACTTCAGCAGGACCGTCTGCTCACCGACGTCAGCAAGGGCAGCCCGCCGCGGATCGCCGGACCCCAGTCGGCCCCCGACGAGCCGCAGCCGACCATGGTGGCCCTCGCGCCCCGGCTGACCGAGGCATTCTCGGCGCCCCATGTGCGCATCGACGCGGTCTGCCTGACCGCGCAGAGCCTGATCCCCGCCCTCGGCGAGCCGCTGCGGCTGATCCACGAGGGCCGGCTGCGCCCGGAGCGGATCGACGCCCGCGTCCTGCTGCCCTCCCGGGACATCAACCTCGCCTTCCCCGTCTCGGTGGACGCCGGGCGCGACGACGACGCCGTCCACCAGCGCTGGCTGGCGATGCGCAACGCCCAGGGCCAGGTCCTCCAGTACAACCTCCAGGCCCTGCGCGGCACGCACGACATCGAGGTCCAGGTGACCTTCCGGGCGCTGCCGTTCACCCCGCCGGTGAAGCTGTACCTGCTCAACGGAAACGAGGCGCTGTTCGCCCACTACATGATCACGCGCCGGGCGGAGCCCACCGACAGCGGGACGCTGGAGATGTTCGACGCCGTCGGCTCCGAGTCCCTGCTGTTCTCCTTCGAGCGGCGGGCGGGACAGCGGGACGCGGCGTTCGTGGAGCAATCGGAGAAGTGGTTCGACGCCCTCTGGGAAACCATCACGACGGACCTGACACTCTCCTAGTGACTTCTGATGCGACTTCTGATGCGTCCTCCGGTACCACTTCTGCTGCGAACGAGACCGAGAAGCTTCGTGGACTGATCACTTCTGCCCGGGTCGTGCTGTGGGACTTCGACGGGCCCATCTGCCGGCTGTTCGCCACGCACAAGGCGGAGCGGGTGGCCGCCGACCTGGTGGCGTGGCTGGAGCGGCAGGGGCTGCGCGGGCTGCTCACCGAGACCGAACGGGAGACGCTGGATCCGCAGGTGGTGCTGCGCGCGGTGGGCCGCCGGCGCCCGGGCAGCGACCTCGTCGCCGGGCTGGAGGAACGGCTCACCCAGGAGGAGCTGCGGGCCGCCGGCTCCGCGTTGCCCACCGCCTACGCCGATCCGCTGATCCGCACCTGGACGGCCCTCGGCGCCCGGCTGGCCGTCACCACCAACAACTCGCCCCGCGTGGTGCGTACCTACCTGGAGACCCGGGGCCTGACCGGCTGCTTCGCCCCCCACCTCTACGGCCGCACCGAGCACCTGCACCACCTCAAGCCGGACCCGCACTGCCTGGTCCGCGCCCTCAACGCGATGGGCGCCGCCGCTTCGGCCGCCCTGATGATCGGCGACGCGCCCTCCGACCTCGCCGCGGCCCGGGACGCCGGCGTTCCCTTCCTGGGCTACGCGCGTAACGAGACCAAGGAGAAGCACCTGCGCGCGGCGGGCGCCGAACGGGTCGTACGGTCGCTGGAGCCCTTGCTGCGCTTGCTCCGGAGCGGGCGTCGGGTCGGCTAGCATTCGCACACGTCTGAGCCACCGCTCGGATGTGTGCGTACTCGTGCGCAGGGAACGGCAACGAGCCGGTCCTGGCCGCCGGCCTGGCACAGACGAGTGGCGGACCACCCGTCGGGCTGCTCCACTGCGCCTTGGAGGCCGCACCTGCCACCATCGGGGAACAGCGTCTCCCCGGACATGTCGTGCGACGTGTCCGAGAAGCGCCGTCCCCGTGCCCGACCCTTCCTTATCGCGCGATCGACCCCGGAGCGGCCAGTGGGCGCACCGTCTGTTCCCCGTGCCGCGGCCGGGGGACACGCCGGCAGAGTTCGGACGGACGCCGTCGTCCAGGCGTTCGTGGCCCGTGCCGCCGAGGCCGGCGAGGGGAGCGCCGGCTTCCACCACCGCAACCATGTGCTGCCCCTGACCGAGCCGCTCGCCACCCTGCTGGGCCGGCCGCCGGGCACCCTGGTGACCGTACGGCTGCCGCGGCCGGACGTGGTGCCCGTGGTGATCCGGACCTGGCCGAGCGAGCCGGAGATCCTGCGCGCGGTCCACCGGGTCCTGCCCCAGGTGCCGGAGTGCCTGGCCGCCGGGGACGGGTACGCCGTCCACAGCCATGTGGACGGACGGGTCCTGGCCGACGTCTGCGGGCCCGGCAAGCCCGTCGACGGGCCGCTCCTGAAGGACCTCGCGGACCTGCTCGCCGCCGTCGTCCAGGTGCGCGGCGGCGCGCTGCCGCCCCTGCCGGCCCACTGGCCGCGCAACCACACCGACTCCCAGGGCTTCCTGCGCACCCTGGCCCACCTCGCCGACCACCAGATCCGCCGCCCCAACTGGCTGCGGTACGGAGGCCTGTTCACGGCCCTCGGCGTGCCCGAGGACGCCCTGCTGCGGTTCGCCGACCGGGTGCCGGCGATGACCCGGCGGCCGTACGGCCTGCTCCACGGCGACCTGCACCGCGGCAACCTGGTGCTGCCGTCCGCCGGGACGCCGCCGCTGCACTGCGTGGACTGGGAACTGGCCGGATTCGGCGACCCGTTGCACGACCTAGCGGTCCACCTGGTGCGGATGCGCTACCCCGAGCACCAGTGGCACGAGGTGGTCGACGCCTGGGCCGACGCGGTGCGCCGGGCGCGGCCCGCCGCCGTGGCCGGGCTCGGCAGGGACCTGCGCCACTACCTCGCGTTCGAACACGCGCAGTCCCTCTACGCCGATGTCATCCGGGCCGCCCGGACCCTGGAACACTCCTTCGACCGGGCGAGCCTGCGGCAGGCGACGGCGACCGTGCGCGACGCCCTCCGGGCGGCCACCGAGCCGCTGCGGCTGGGCCGGGTGCCGGGGGAGGACGAGATCGAGCGGATCCTCTTCCGGCGCGGGGCCAGCCGGCCCGGCAGACGCCCGCGCAGCATCGGCTGGGTGCCGGACCGGCGGGTGCCCGAGCGCCCGGACTTCCCGCACGAGGCGGTCGCCGACGCGCTGTTCCTGGAGGGCGCCGCCCCCGCGGACCGGGTCTTCAAGGGGGCCGCGCACCTCAACACCGTGATCCGCGTCCCCGGCACCGGTGTTCCCGTCGTCGTCCGCCGCGAGGTGACCGTCCTGCTCCGGCGCGAGCGCAGCTTCCTCAGCGAGCACGCCGTCCTCGCGGCGATCGAGCGGTCAGGGGTCCCGGTGGCCGCGCCCCGGGTCCTGGCGCTGGGCAGGAGCCACGCCACCGACCCGGACCACCGCTACCGCGGCGACCGCTTCGCCGTGCACACCTACGAAGGCGCCCGCGACCTCGGCCGCCGCCCCGAGCACCCGGTGCACGGGCTGCGGCCGCACGAGGCGGACTGCCTGGTCGACCAGCTGGCCGCGCTGACCAAGGTCGACCACGCCGAGATCGACCCGGTGGGCGGCCGGCCCGGCTTCTACGGCTGGCTCAGCGACCAGCTGGTCGCGCTGGTCGAGGGCCTGCCCAGGGAGTCCCAGCAGCTGGCCCGCTTCCTCGGCCTGCCCGACGCGCCCCGGCTGCGCGAGATCCTCGCCCGGCACCACGTCACCGACCGCGACCCCGCCCTGCTGCACGGCGACCTCAACCCCTGGAACCTGGTGCGCCGCGACGACGGCACGGCCCTCACCCTCATCGACTGGGAGATGGCCCTGGTCGGCGACCCGCTGTACGAACTGGTCCGGCACATGCACCTCACCCCCACCCGGCCGGAGATCCGTGACCGCATGTTCCGGCGCTGGGAGGCCGGGCTGCCCGAGCGGTTCACCCGGGACTGGCGCCGGGACTGGCGGGTGTACCGGTGGACCGAGCTGGTCCGCTCCGCCTACGTCGACCTCGACCGGCTGGTCACCGGAGCGAGCCTCGACGCCCCCAACGTGCGCCGCGCGGTGGAGTCGTACGCCATGACCCTGGCCGCGGCCATCGCGTCCCTCGGCCTGTCGTCCCGCCGGCGCGGCGCCCCGCCCCTGGCCTGGCCGACCGGACCGGGCGGCGCTGCGTAGGCTCGCCCCATGGGTGAGACGGGGCCGCGCGAGCGCAGGCGGCGGCGGATGTACCAGGACGTGTCGGACACCGCCGTGCGGCTGTTCCTGGAGCGAGGCTTCGACGCGGTGTCGGTGGCGGAGGTCGCCGCGGCCGCCGGGATCTCCAAGCCGACCCTCTTCCGGTACTTCCCGGCGAAGGAGGACCTGGTCCTGCACCGGATCGCCGACCACGAGACGGAGGCCGCGCGGGTCGTCGCCGGGGCGGCGGACCCGGTGGACGCGCTGCGCCGGCACTTCCTCGCCGGCTGGAGCGGCAGGACCCGGTCACCGGCCTGAACGACCACCCCCAGGTGCTCGCCTTCCACACCCTGCTCTACGGCACCCCGGCCCTGGTGGCGCGGGCGTACGGCCATCTGCGGCGGTCGGAGGCGGCGCTCGCCGAGGCGCTCGGCGGCGGGCTGGACGCACGGCTGGCCGCCGGTCAGATCATCGCCGTCCAGCGCGTCCTCGCCGAGGAGAACTGGCGGCGGATCGCGGCGGGCGAGCCGGTCGCCCGGGTGGCGCCGGACGCCGTACGCGCGGCCGAGCGGGCGTTCGGCCGGCTGGCGCGGGGGCTGCCGGAGCTGAGGTCAGACGGCCGGGACCCGAACTGAGATCTGAGGGCCCTGGCCGGCCGGCCAGGGCCGCGTGCCCGATGGCGCCGCACCCCGGACCCGCCG
>NZ_JBSGDB010000012.1:0-47306 GCF_053602155.1 Streptomyces sp. NPDC004561 | reverse complement strand
GTCCACCGTGCGCGGTACGTGGTCGGCGGCGCCGTCGGCGCTCAGCGCCACCTCCTGCCAGGAGGTGTCCGCGGCCGGCGCCTGGGTGGTGCGCGGCCGGGCCCGGAAGGCACCGGCGCCGGGCCGGGTGACGACCAGCCCCTCGGCGGCCAGCTGGGCCAGGGCCCGCGAGACCGTCACCGGACTGACCCGGAACCGCTCGACCAGCGCCCGGCTCGATGGCAGCTTTCCTCCAGGAGAGTAGCGGTCGAGGTCCCGTCGAAGCTGTTCTGCCAGTTCGCCCACACTGCTACGCTGGTTCATGAGAGCACAGAGTAGCGCTACTACCGCTACCCCGATAGCAGTCACCACCCCGCGGGAGCGGCACGGACTCGGCACCGGGCTGGCCGCCCTCGGCGTCGCCTCCTTCTCCCTGACCTTCCCGGCCACCGCCTGGGGCCTGGAGGGCTTCGGTCCCTGGTCGCTGGTGGCCGTGCGCAGCGTCCTCGCGGCGCTCGTGGCGGGCGGCTGTCTGCTGGCGCTGCGGGTACGGCTGCCCGAGCGGCGCCATCTGCCGGGGCTGGCCGTCGTCGCGGCCGGCGTGGTGCTGGGCTTCCCGATGCTGACCACGCTCGCCCTCCAGACCTCCACCACCGCGCACGCGGCCGTCGTGGTCGGGCTGCTGCCGCTGACCACGGCCGTGTTCTCGGCTCTGCGCACGGGCCACCGCCCCTCCCGCCGGTTCTGGCTCGCGGCGGTGGCGGGCGCGGCGGCGGTACTGGCATTCACGATCGGGCAGAGCGGCGGCGCGCTCACGGCGGCCGACGGCTACCTGTTCGCGGCGCTGCTGGTGTGCGCCGCCGGGTACACCGAGGGCGGCCGGCTGGCGCGGGTGATGCCGGGCTGGCAGGTGATCGGCTGGGCGCTGGTGCTGTGCCTGCCGCTCGGCGTGCCGGCCGCCGCGCTGGCGCTGACGCACGAGCCCGTGCACCTGACCTGGCACGGCGTCGTCGGCGTGCTGTGGGTGGCGCTCGGCTCCCAGTTCCTCGGCCTGGTCGTCTGGTACCGGGGCATGGCGGTCATCGGCGTCCCCCGGGCCAGCCAGTTGCAGTTGGCCCAGCCGCTGCTCACACTGGTGTGGTCGGCGCTGCTGCTGGGCGAGCACTTCACGGCGGCCGCTCCCCTGACCGCCGTCGCCGTGCTCGTGTGCATCGCCGTCACGCAGCGGTCGTGATCGTGAGGAGGGCCTGCAGATGCGCGCATCCAAGGGGGACCACCTGGTCCAGCACGGCAGGGTGGTCGGCCAGCACGACCAGGTCAGCGAGGTCGTCGAAGTGATGGGCCAGGAGGGCAACCCGCCCTACCGGGTCCGCTTCCAGGACGGGCACGAGGCGATCATGTCGCCGGGACCCGACTGCCAGGTCAAGCACAAGGACGAGCAACAGCACTAGGGCCTGTCCGGCGGGTCAGGCCGCAGAGGACAAGACCGCGCCCCATCGGCGCGGGTGAGCGGGGGCCGGTGCGTCCGGCTGGGCGTGCCGGCCCCCGCGTCCGCGACGGGACCCCGCCGGACGGGCCCCGGCTCACCTCGGTGGCTTCGCCGGTCGCTCGTAGTGGTCGGCGACCACGCGTGCCATCGCCCCGATGGGATCCGTCGCCACCTCCTGGGCGGCGAAGAACACATGGCCGCGCACCTGCGGCCGCCGGGCGGCGAGCGTGAGGTGCCGGGACAGCTCGACCGGGTCCTGCCAGGCCGAGGGCTCCTGGGCGCCCCCCGCCCGGTACAGGGCCTCGCCGATGTAGAGGTCGGTCCCCGTGCCCTGGGCGACCGACGCCCACCAGTCGACCAGCGTCGCGTAGTCGGCGCCGTCGGCGCCGATCTGCCAGTACAGCTGCGGCACGATGTAGTCGATCCAGTGCTCGCGCACCCATCTGCGGGTGTCCGCGTAGAGGTCGTCGTAGGTCTGCACGCCCGCGTCGGTCTCGGAGCCGTGGGCGTCGGTCGAGGCGTTGCGCCACACCCCGAAGGGGCTGATCCCGAACCGGGTGCCGGGCCGGACCCGGGCGATGCCCGCGGCCATCTCCTTCACCAGCTGGTCGACGTTGTGCCGCCGCCAGGCGTCCCGGCCGGTGAAGTCGCCGCCGTGGCGGTCGTAGGCGTCGTCGTCGCCGAAGGCCTGCCCGGCCTCCGGGTAGGGGTAGAAGTAGTCGTCGAAGTGGACCGCGTCGACGGGATAGCGGGCGACCGCGTCGAGCATGGCCCGCTGGACGAAGGCACGGACCTCGGGCAGGCCGGGGTTGTAGTAGAGCCTGCCGCCGTAGGGCACCACCCAGTCGGGGTGCCTGCGGGCCGGGTGGGAGGCGGCGAGGCGGCCCGGGTCGGTGTGGTTCGCGATCCGGTACGGGTTGAACCAGGCGTGCAGCTGCATGCCCCGCGCATGCGCCTCGCGCACGGCCGTGCCCAGCGGGTCCCAGCCGGGATCACCGCCCTGGGTGCCGGTGAGGAACTGGGACCAGGGCTCGTACGGCGACGGCCACAGGGCGTCGGCGGTGGGCCGCACCTGGAGGATCACTGTGTTCAGCCGGTCGCGGGCCGCCTTGTCGAGGAGGGCGGTCAGCTCCTTGCGCTGCGCGGCGGCGCTCAGACCGGGGCGCGAGGGCCAGTCCCGGTTCTCGACGGTCGCCATCCAGACGCCCCGCATCTCGGTGGCCGCGCGGGCGCCGTGCGCTCCGGGGCCGGCCGTCCCGCGGGCCGCGCGCTCGCCCGGCGTCCGGCCCGCCCCGTGGGCCCCGCTCGCCGGCGCCGGCGCCGGTGCCGCCGTCGCGCACGCGGCCGTGCCCAGGGTCGACAGCGCCGCCAGGGTGAAGGCCCGCCGTGACATGCGTCCCATCCGACCACCCCATACGCTCCGGATCCGCTCCGTCACGGATCGTCACGGGCCTTAGGATGCCCCCACCCGCACGATCGATCATCGATACTTGGCGGTAACGTGCACGAACGGAGCAGGCGCCGAACCCGGAGGTCTGCCGAGAGCCGGAGAACCAGCGAAGGGGACGATGTGACCGACATCGAGCGCGTCGGAGTCGTGGGCTGCGGCCAGATGGGCGCGGGCATCGCCGAGGTGTGCGCCCGCGCGGGACTGGACGTGAAGGTCGCCGAGACCACCGGCGAGGCCCTGGAGATCGGCCGTACCCGGCTGCTCAACTCCCTGGCCAAGGCCGCCGAGCGCGGCAAGATCACCGAGGAGGAACGGGACGCCACGCAGGCGCGCCTCACCTTCACCACCGACCTCGGCGAGTTCGCCGACCGGGACCTCGTGATCGAGGCGGTCGTGGAGAGCGAGCCGGTGAAGACCGAGATCTTCCAGGTCCTGGACCAGGTGGTAACCAGGCCGGACGCGATCCTGGCCTCCAACACCTCCTCCATCCCGCTGGTGAAGCTGGCGGTGGCGACCTCCCGCCCCGACCATGTCGTCGGCATCCACTTCTTCAACCCCGCCCCGGTGCAGCAGCTGGTCGAGCTGATCCCGGCGCTCACCACCTCCGAGGGCACGCTCAGCCGCGCCCAGGGCTTCGCCGAGAAGGTGCTCGGCAAGCACGCCATCCGCGCCCAGGACCGCTCCGGGTTCGTGGTGAACGCGCTGCTCGTGCCCTACCTGCTCTCGGCGATCCGGATGTTCGAGTCCGGCATCGCGAGCCGCGAGGACATCGACAACGGCATGGAGATGGGCTGCGCCCACCCGATGGGCCCGCTGAAGCTGTCCGACCTGATCGGCCTGGACACCATCGTCTCCATCGCCAACTCGATGTACGCCGAGTACAAGGAGCCGCTGTACGCCGCTCCCCCGCTGCTGCAGCGCATGGTCGAGGCGGGCCGGCTGGGCCGGAAGACCGGGTCGGGGTTCTACACGTACTAGCGAGTGCGGCGACGCCGCCAAGTGGCGCTGCTCCAGGGCGAGTTCACCCGGACCAGTGCCCACGACGGCGCTGCCGTGGGGTGACTCTCGGGGCGCCCGCGAGGTCCTCATCCGCTCCTCCTCGCTCAGCCCATGTGGACTGCGCGGGGACACGGCCTGGGTGAGCGGCGTCGACCGACATCAAACAGGCTCTGACCTGGGGCTTTGCGTCTTTCGAAGCTGTCAGGGTCTTTCCCGCTTACTCAGCGGAAAATCCCTGGGAAGTCCCTGGTTCGGAGCGGCCTGCCGAGCGCTTGCAGGGCCCCGCACGGGTGCGCGGTCGGCGAGGATGGGAACGCCCTGGCGTTCGCAGATCCGGATGATAAGTGCGAGCGGCGGTCAGGTCGTGTGCACGACCAGGCAGTGCGGGTGAGATCCACAGCAGCCGCCCGGCCGGGTCGGTCGCCACCTGCACGTTTACCGCATGTCGGCGGTGCTTGTGGGAGAAGTCGGCCCGGCTGTCGCCGACCCGGTCGCACTCTGCGAGGGTGCCATCCAGAAGGACGTAGTCCGGGTCCGCCTCACGCAGGGCGCGCAGCAGGCTGGGGGCGCGGTCGGCGAGCAGGTCGACGACGGCGCTCGTGTAAGCGTGGGCGGTGCCGACGGAGATGCCGAACCCGGCAGCGAGCTGGGCGAGGGGGTCGTGGCGGCGCAGGTACACCAGGCCGACCAGGGCGTGCGGCAGGTCGAGTGCGGCAGAATACGGAACCAACGCGGCTCCTGTGCCTCTGGGTTGAGACTTCGAACACCTCCCCAACGGCACGGGAGCCTCGTGCGCTGTGATGCCCCCGCCCTGGGTGACCGTGGGAAGGGCACGCCCTCCGCTGATCGGCCCGGTCCAGGCTGTCGGGAGCGCCATTCACGCTCCTCAGCCCTGCGGTGGTGTATGAACGCCGGGACCGGCTGGCGGCAGAGACGCGGTGCCGAGGGAGACTCCGGAGAAGTCCCTGCCTTGCAGCGTTGCACCGTTGAAAGTGCCGCCGCTGATCGTGTTAGTCACGTCGCCGTCGCCCGCACGTACCGACTTCGCCGTCTCGTGCCAGTGCTGCAGACCGACGCGGAAGTCCGCATCCATGGCGGCCCGCACCGCCAACACCGTGCTGAGTGCCTGGGCACACGCCGGATCAGCTGGCGCCCGCTCCAGCCTTGCCAATTCCGCCTCCCCCGAACTCACTGCAGATACGTCCACAGCGCCGAGACCCCGCTGGAACGGGCGCCGCACCAGTTCGCTTAGCCCCGTCCACACCTGCTTGCCGATCTCACCGCCAGCTCCACCCGCCAACGCTGCCAACAGGCCAACCGACACCGGATCCACCCTGCACCGCCTTCCGTTCTTACCGATACAGCAGAAGTAGACGCGCTACGAAGAGCTGTGGTTCCTCGTAGACCAACCAGATAATTTCCGACCGAACTTCCGTTGCGCCCGGAGAAGCCCCCAATGCACGACACAACGACACACAAACAACATCTTCCGTCACAAGTGATAGAGGAGTCCAACAGCAAGCATGGAACTTCACCACTGAGCCTAAAAACCCGGGAACCAGTTGGAAATTGGAAGACAATTATTACTGAGAACTCAGACCCTGCAGTGCCGTACTGAGGTTGATCGCTGCCATATACTCGCGATTGTGGTCTCCAATCTCGCGGAATACGGCAGCAGCAGCGAGGTTAACGGCGGCTTCGTCGAACCGCCGAACAGACCTGAGAGCGAATCCGCGGTTGGCTAGCGCTACCGCCTCACAAGCCGCATCACCAAATTCTCGCAGAGTAACAACGACGGGGGTGAGGACAGCAATCGCTTCATTAAAATATTTCAGCTCAACCAGGGAGGCACCAACGCTTGCTCGTGCCAAGGCTTCCTTGTGAATGTCTCCAGACGTGTGGAATATTTCCGCTGCAGCCTTGTGTGCATCCAGCGCCTCTTCAAATTTTCGCGAGTCCTGGAGGACCTCACCAGTCTCTGCCAGCGCAATGCCCTCGCGATAAGAGTCACCGATCTCGTGGAATATGGAGGCAGCTTCTCTTTGAATATCAACGGATTCCTCGAAGCGGTGTGCCTGTCTCATAATTGAGCCGAGGACAGTCAGAGCCCGACCTTCAAGCAGGCGATCATCCACGTCGCGACCGATAGCGACAGCTGCGGAAAGCACTTCGATGGCATCGTCAATGCGGTTCACGTGACCCAAGCTCTCACCAAGGATGCTTAGCGCTGAGCCTTCACGGTGACGTTCACCCGTCTCCCGAAAAATGACCGTGCCAATAGTGAGCGCATTGATGGCGTCCGCAAACTGACCAAGCTTCGCCCAGGTTTCCCCAAGTCCGAGAAGAGCCACACCTTCGCGTCTGCGGTCGCCGATCCTTCGAGCACGGGATACAGCGGCAGCTAGGGCCTCGATGGCCTCTGCGTGCCGACGCGTCGAGCTCAAAGCCAGCCCGAGGTTAGTCAGCATCACAACCTCACTTTGGGGAGATACCCCTGACAGCTTGGTCATGGATAACTTGGAACCGACAGCTGGGAGCGGGCCGGCAGAGGCCGACCGTGCCGCTACCGCACTTGCTCATGAACACCCGTCAGCATCCAGGGCACTTGTGGCCATCGTTTCGTCCACGGCGGCGACACCACTGGTTGCCGGGAGGCACGTCGTCCTTCAACTTGCCGTCCGTCAGGGTCAAGCACGGTCGCGGCGGATCAATGCTTCATAGGCGCCGAAGTTGGGAACCGGCTCCCAGTTGCCGGTGACGTCAATGCCGTGACGGCTTTCCTTGGATTCCTCACCATCGACCTCTACAGTGCGCCGGATGATGCCATCCGTGGTGAACTCGTAGGATTCCATGCGTTCCGCGTCCGCATATCCGCCTCGCTCCTGCGAATCGCCGTAGTCGTAGGAGGTTGCCGTCTCCAGGAAAAGAGAGCCGTCGATGAGGGTGAACGTGTAGTCGAGGGAGTCACGGCCGTACCCATCCATGAAAATGACCGAGGTGTACCCGGTTTCCAGGCGCATTTCCACGCGCAGCGTCGCGGCGGAGTGCTCATCAGGGGAGGCGACAGCGGTGTACAACTGGCCGGATGCGTGCCTGGCTTGCGTCTGTTCGGGCGTCAGCGGGTTCATGGGCGTCTCGGTGAGGTTGTTCCACTGCTCGCAGTAGGTCCAGATCATGACTGATTCAGCCCGCACCCTTCGGTAGTCGGTAGACGAAGCCCTGCACGTCCCGGATTATCACGTTATGGTCTGCCGCTTCCCTGAGTGCCCATTCTGGCACAGGCTGGGACTGAACCGGGACTTCCAGATAGTACTTGCCCTTCAAGGGTTTTCCGATCAACTGCGGATATTCCCTGCGCGCCTTTGGCGTGTCCGGGATCTTCGTTCCCGCCTTGTACTTCTGGTTGATCTCACGCAGATAGTTCCTGAACGTGTCCGGCTTGATCCTCCATATCTGCGTCTGCTTGCGGGATACGATCTCCTTTCCTGGTCGGTACGAGTCCAGGACTTTGCCGTTTTCGAGATACACCTCGTTCGCCGGGTAGCGCGGCCAGTTGTCCTCGTTGAACTGCCGTCCCTCGTTCCACTTGTCACGCAGCCACTGCGGGACCTCGCTGCGCTTCCCTCCGCTCGACTCGCCGGCACCGGATCCCCCTGCCCCGACCGTCATCAGCACAACACCGGCCGCACCGAGGACACCGGCATTGAGGGCGGCTTCGGCCGTGACGGCACCGGCGACTCCGCCTCCAGCGAGCGCGAGGCCTACGGGAGGGAAGAGGGCGAGCAGGGAGAGCAGGAGGAGGGCGAAGCCGAGGTAGACCAGGAACGTGTTCAGCGCGTCGAGGAGATGGAGCGTGTGGATCGCCCTGCCCCCGGGGCCCGTGCTGCCGAGCCCCCGCCACAGCAGCAGCGCACCGGTGGTCGCCGCCCCCAGCGCGGTTGCGACACGGAAGCGGTGCGCCGCCAGCAGTTCCCCCGTCGGCTGGATCGAGGCTGTTCGCCAGGTCCGTACCAGAGTGCTGAACTGGTAGGCGATCCAGGCCAGCGCCGCGATGCCGAAGCCCATGAGGATCTTCGGCCCCGGGCCGGTGCTGAAGAACCTCTGAAGGCCGGCAGTGGAGGTGAACGAACCGACACCCAGGAAAAGAACCGAGGGAAGCACGAGTACGCACGGGATCGGCAGCAGCCATCGCCGTCGAGATCGACGAGCCGCTCGGACGGCCTTCAGCAGTTTCCGTATGTCCAGCCCCTGCCAGGCACGTTGGTCGTCGGACGCGTCCATCCGGGCAGTGATCCCGGCGACGACGTGGCGGAGTTCCTCAGCGGCGTCGAGCGGCGCCGACGCGGCGGCATACAGCAATGAGCGCCGGAGCCTGACGTAGCGCAGTGCGATCAGCATGCTCCACGGCAGACGCCAGGCCGCGTACCGCAGCACTGCTCCCGCGCTGTCGCCGTCAGCCCTTTCGGCAGCAAGAAGTACGCCCGGCACGGTGCGCTTCCCGCGGTAGATCTGACGCAGGTCGACGACCATGGCGATGGCCAGGCACGCGAGCGGCGCCGTCCACTCCCTCGCGTCCAGGGTTTCAAGCCAGTGCATGGCGTGGCTGGTGGGCTTCTGGGCTGCGTAGTTGTTCACCGTGTGATGGATGACAGCGGCCGTGATCGGGAGTATCGAGAACAGACGCGTCCAACGGCGTCCGCGCCACAGAAGCCCAACCCCCAAGCCGGCCATCGCCGTCCACACCAGGTGCGAGAAGGTCTGAGTGCCGGGAGGGTCCGTCATGTCCCCTTGGCCGAACGGCGCTGGGAGCCAGGCTGTGAAGACCTGTCCCGGGCCGGGCACATAGGGCGGGGACAGACTGTCGGGGATGATCCAGCCCCCACCACGGGCCAACGCACGGGGTGCATCAAGGCCGTACCGCAGTACGGCCTCCAGCAGCCCGAACCCGCCCCCGAGAGCCGCGCCCAAAACCACGAAGTCGGTCAGCCCCCACTGGCGGCGAAGCTTCGGGCTCAACCCGACCAGCAGCAGCGGGGAGACCTTGATCAGTTCCTCCACCGGGGGAGCCACCGTGTAGCTGGTGGTGTTCACCACCGTTGCCAGCAACTGTCCTGATTGGTCCGCGTAGAGGCGGGTGTAGGCAAGCTGAACCAACGCTGTCACCACGCCGCACCCGTACACACCCACCATGAGTGCCAGCAGCACGGTCGATAATCGAACTGAACGCGTCGGCCCGGAAACGGCGAACAACTGCAGCACACCCCAGACGGCTGCCACCGCCATCATCAGTGTCACGCCAGGCCCCCGATGCGCCGAAGCAACATTTAGTTCGCGATAGTGAACGGGATGCTATTCATGTGACTGCCTCGGCGGCAAGTGAGTTGCCACGCCAGACAAGATGGCTACATGCAGTATGCAAACTTTCCCTGTGCGTAGATAGGCCCATGAAGGCGGTGCCCCGCCGCGGCCACGCCGATGAACGTCCGCGAGTACGTCTGGCGCTCGTACCGCGATTCCGGACCACAAGAGTGAGGTCCAGCCGAACAACACGATCCACCGTCGACCTGCTAGGACGCCGACGTACCAGCGCGCTTGTGCCCAGGATCAACGGCTATCTCCTGCCTCGTGGCAAGACCGTCACGCAGGAGCTGCTGTACCCGGTCACGGCTATGAATGTGGGCTGCGGTCCGGACAGCTGCGTTGGCTCTCAGCTCAGTAGCGCCGAAGGCGTCGAGCGGGCCACGTACGCCAATCCGTCGTACTCACGCATGAGCACCGTCTGAGTCATCGAGAAGCGGTACGTCACGCGTGGCACGCCGGCGCCGAAGGACCGCATGAACTGCGGGCTCTCCAGCCACTCGGCAACGGCGGGCTCGGTCCGGCCGGCCCGGAGGTCGATCAGGTGATCTCGGGAGTTGGCCGAAGCCAGTTGGGCCTCGACGGAGCGCGGACCCGCCGCGCTGATGGTGTGCTTCCTGGGCGGTCGTGTCGCGGAGTTTCCGGGACGCGCGCGGAAGGCGCCCTCGCCGAACAGCAGGCCCAGGGCGTAGTACCGCTCACTGTAGTGATCCCTGAGGTGATGTCCCATGGCGGGAATGTTTCGGGCGTAACAATCGGTGCAGACATGGCCGTTGTGAGCCCAGACGGCCACCTTGCCGACAGTCCCCTCCTCCAGAGAAATCACTTCCTGGGCCATGTGGCGGTCCCGGGCGGCCAGCGCGCCCATCTCCTCGCCTTCGCCCCGCGGCGGCCGGGAGGCCACGTCAGCCGCGGCCACGATCCGGCGCGCATGCCTGAGTGCCTGATCGACGGCCGTGTCCCCGATGTGCGAGGCAAGCCGCGGACGCTCTTCCTGGAGGAATCGCTCCAGGTCACGTGCCTCGGCAAGGAGCTGGGGGCGCTGGGCCACGAGTGATCCGGTCCTGGCCTCAGCCAGTGCGCCGAGCAGGCCGCCGGTGATGTCCGCCCGTTCCGGTGCCACCGTACGCAGCACGGCCGCCAGTGCCGCCAGGGAGGGGCCGCATCGCTGAGGGTCGATGCCCACGAATCGTACGGCCCGGTCCTCGGGGACCGTTCGATTGTGGTCGCGCATCCACTCGACGACGTCGAGCATTTCCCGGGTCCGCCACGTCCAGAAGCCGAGGCCGACCACTGCGTCGACGGCATCACCGATTCCATGCAGCACGTAGTCGTCGACCGCCTGGGCAGCGGAGGCGCTGGCCTCCATGGCCAGAGCCGTGAACCCCATCTCCTCGACGAGGAACCGCAGTAACAGGTGTTTGAGACGGAAGAACTCGGCGGTCCCGTGCGTCGCTTCTCCCATCCCCAGGACACGTACGTCGCGCAGAACCTTGCGCAGTGGCTCCAGGTCACCGTAGCCCGGGTCCGATGCCTCGGAGTGCAGGCCTTTCAATGGCAAGGCGTTCTCTTTCAGCCATCGTTGCACTTCCTCGGTCATCGCTATTCCCTTTCGCGTCACCTCTCGGCACGGTGAGCCTAGCCTTTATGCGATCACGCCCGAACGGACCGCACGCATTTCGGCCGAGAGTTCCGCCACGTCCTCCAGGGCCGATTTCCAGCCATGCGCGAGACCTACGCCTGCGCAGTTGAGGACCACTTCGTCCACGCCCGCTCGGGCGTATTCGGCCAGTGCGCCGGCCACTTCCCGTGGAGTTCCGTACACGAAGGTTCCCGAGTCGACCAAGGCACGTGCGTTGAGATAGGGCTGTGATGGGTGCACCCGCAGCCCTGCGCGCCTGAGCATGTCCGTGTAGTGCGGGGCGCCCAGGTGGGTGTGGGCGGCTGCGTAGGCGAGTTGGCGGGGATCGCGCCCGTGGCGGGCGACCGCGACATGTACGACGGTGACCAGGCGCGGGGTCGGGCGGCTCGCCGCCCGGGCACCGCGCCGGAGAGCCGGCACCACATCACGTGCCAGGTATCCTGGCGGCGTCATCCAGGTGATCGCCACGTCGGCAGTCTCGCCCGCCAGGCGGGCGAGCGTGGAGCGGAGGACTCCAAGGCCGATATCCACACCGGGATGACCGAGATCCGGTAGGTCCGATGCCTGCCGACCGGCCTCTGGCACCTTGTGCCTCTGCTCGGTGAGGAATCCGCGCACCTGCCGGAGATAGTCGGCACACGCGGCTTTCGGGCTGTCGTACGGCTTGCCGCGCAGACTCGCCACGAAGTCGGGGGATCCCGGGCCCATTCCCAGCGTCACCCGCCTGCCGGTCAGACGGGCCAGGGACCGGGCGTGCGCCGCTGCTTCCATGGGGTGGCGTAAAGGCATCAGGGTGACGGCCGTGCCGAACGGGATTCGGAATCCCATGCCCGCGAGGTAGGCGAACATCTGATGGGTTTCGATGGTGACGGACTGGCCCTGCCACAACCGCGGCATGTCCTCGCTCCTGACGAGTTCCGCGAAGGGAACCGCGTCGGAGGGGTCCGTGGGCATGACCGGAAAGATGAGCGATGTGTCCATGAACTGGCCTTCACTGAGAGGCGGGTTCGCCGAGATATCCCGCTGCCTGCAGGTTGAACAGATGGGCGTACATTCCGTCGGCGCTCAGCAGGTCCTCGTGACTCCCTTCCTCGACCACCCTGCCCTGATCAAGGACCACGATCCGGTCGGCGATGCGCACCGTGGCGAACCGGTGGGCGATGATGAGGGAGGTGGCGTCCCTCGCGATGTCACGAAGCCGGCCGAAGATCTCGGACTCAGCCTCCGCGTCGATAGCCGACGTGGGTTCGTCAAGTACGACCACCGGGGCCCTCCTCATGAAGGCCCGGCTCAGAGCCACCTTCTGCCATTGACCGCCTGACAGTTGCCGACCCTCCTCGAAGTGCCGGCCGAGCATGGTGTCGTACCGGTCCGGAAGGGCGGACACCACGGTGTCGACTCCTCCGGCTACGGCTGCGGCCCGGATGCGCTCGTCGTCGTCCATCGCCTCGATGCGGCCGAAGCCGATGTTGTCGCGGACGGACATCTCGTAGCGGATGAAGTCCTGGAAGATGACGCCGATGTGCCGCTGGAGGTCGTCGACGTCGTATTCCTCGATCGGCACGTCGTCGATCAGGATCCGCCCGCCCGTCGGCTCGTAGAGCCGGGTCAGCAGTTTGACGATGCTCGTCTTCCCGGCGCCGTTCTGCCCCACGAGCGCCACGCACTCCCCGGCCGGCAGGAGCAGGTCGACACCGTCTAGGACGAGCCGGTCGGTGCCGGGGTACACGAATCTGACGTCCCGGAACTCGATTCCCTTGCGCAGCTTCGCCGGGAACGGCCTGTTCCCACCGGTGATCCGGCGCTCGGGCAGGTCCAGGAACGCGAAGAGGTTGCCGAGGAAGAGCGTGTCCTTGTAGAGCGAGGCGATCCCCAGGAGCAGTCCGTGGGCCGACACCTGGATGGCGCCCATGGACTGGAGGTATCCCGCGAGGCGGCCCACCTGTCCGCCGTCTGCGGCCGATCCGATCGCCCACAGCAGCGCCCCGGAGGAGGCGAGGACGCTCAGCAGGCCCAGCAAGCCCACGATGCCGGACTGGCGGCGGGCCAGTTGCCGGTCGACCCGGAAGAAGTCGTGGACCAGTCTGCGGTACCGCTCGACGAGGTACGGTCCGAGTTGGAACAGGCGCACTTCCTTGAAGGTGTGATCCGTCGTGGTCAGGTACTGGTAGTAGTACATCCGCCGGCGGTCTGCTGCACGCGCGTACTCGATGGCGTACGCCTTGTTCGTGTAGATCATGTGCGCGGCCACGGACGGGACCGGTGACACCAGGATGAACAGGGCCACCCACGGTGACCAGGTGAACAGCACTGCGCCGACCGAGACGACGGTGACCAGCTCGCGGGTGACGGTGAGCATTTCGGAGAACAGCTGGTAAATGCGTCCCCCGTTGCTTTCCTGGAAGGCGCGTTGCAGCTTGTCGTAGGAGTCGGCGTTCTCGTACTGCTCCAGGTCGAGCCGGGTGCCCTTGACCATCACCTGTTCACCGATCTTGGTGGTGAGTTCCAGGCGGAGCAGGGAGTCGAGGTACTGGCCCCACACGTCCAGCAGGTGCCCGGCGACCGCGATCAGCAGCAGGACGACACCCGCCTGCAGAGCCTGCCGTCCGGCCCCCTCGTTGCCGCCGGCAGCCTGCGCCACCGACTGCACCGCGCTCGCCGTGAGCCCGACCTGCACGCCGGGGATCGCGGCCGACAGCACCGAGGCAACGGCGAAGGCGGTGACCTTCCGAGCGCTCATCTTCCAGAAGAGCCGCAGCACGCGGAGCCAGATCACCTGGCCTCCTCGGCAGCGAGGCGGCCCCGGAGGGCACGCAAGGTGTGCCGCAGCAGCCCGTAGCAGCGTTCCTCACGGGCCAGATCGACCGGCAGGAGGCGGTTGATCTGCATGTGCGCAAGGCTGCCGAGGAGATGGGCGGGCGGCACCGCGAGACGGCCGTGCTCGGCGGCCTTGCGGACCGCTGCGGATGCCGCACGGACCGCAGGCTCCTGGGGCGCGAGGGCCGCCGCGATCTGCATGCGGTGTGCACGGCCCTCCTCATGGGTGGACCGGTCCCAGGGCAACAGCAGTTCGCAGAGGTAGGCGCGAGCCTTCCTGAATTCGTCGCGCGTGGCGTTGTCGTCCGGGTGGCCGGGGAGGAGGTCCATGCGCTCGGCGAGCGGGACGCCCCAGTGACGGTGGAGGGTGTCCACCGCGGCCACGGCCATGTGCTCGTCCACCAGTTGCGGCAGGTCCGCGCGGGCCGCTATCAGATGGGCGGTGGTGTCACTATTGGCCTCGAACAGACGTTCGATCGACTCGAAGGTGTCGGGGCCGCCGTAGCGCATGGTCTCCGGGCAGTAGCTGTCCATGGTGACGTCCTGGGCGAGACCGGCGTCCACCAGGCTCCTGCCCCAGGCGGCGAGTCGCCCCAGGACCGACGGCCGTTCGCTGCGCACTCTGATGCGAAGGTGCGGGCGCGGATCGGCGTACCGGATGTAGAACCAGCGGTCCACTGCGTCCTCTGCGCGCAGCTCCGCGATGAGTTCCCGCAGTGGACCGGCGATGATCTCGTCGTGGCGTTCGAAGGCGGCGTACAGCTTGACGTACGACCACTCGCTGCCCGGCGGGTACCGCCGTGAGGGGATCTCCACCGGCGCCCCGGCCGGGTGCCGGGCGATGGTCTCGGCCCGGGCGGCCATGACGGGGACGACGATCTCTTCGGTGTACCGCCGTCCGAGGTCGTCGGTCAGCCAGTGATGCTCGAAGTCGGGCAGCATCTCGTGGAGCAGCACCGTTCCACCGCCCGCGCGGCCGATCTCCTCCCGCAGTTCTCCGATGCAGCGGGGGTGGTCGAGGTCGAGCAGCAGCCGGTTGTCGAGGTCGACGAGATGCACGTACCGCGGCACGCGCCACCGCTCGCGCCATGCCGCGAGGTCCTCCAGGCCATGTCCGTCCAGCCGCCATTCAGCCGGCCGGAGCACCACCTTGCCGCGGGTCACCCGGGGTAGGAAGGTCGCGTTCGACACAGGTCCCCAATGGAATCCGCCGGGCAGCACGTACCCGTCGTGCGAGGCCTCCAGCAGGAAGCGGGCAACGTTCGGGGCGGCGAGGGGGCTGAGCATGTGGTGTTGCGTCACGACGATCTCGCGCTCCAGCCGCCGCGACCAGAGGTGGAACCGCCGGTCGTCGGCGCCCACCAGGATGTCGTCCAACGGCAGTACGCGGTCGGCCGGCACGGAGGGACTGGTGTTGATGGGTATCTCGTACGTCCCCAGGTCCGGGTGCGCGGCGACGTTCCCGGCCCGGCCGTACGTGGGGAGGTAGGCCACCTCGGCGTACGCCACGTGCGGTTGAAGTTTCTGCTCCCACCGGGCGAGGTCGCGCAGCTGGTCCGCCAGCCGGTCGCCGAGCAGGTCGAAGAAGCGCCCGAAGGTGCGTCCGCCGTGGGCGAGGCAGTCGGCTCGGAGGACGCCCCGCCACTCGCCCCGGTCGACGGCCTGCCGGTCGGTGGCCTCGATCTGCAGGTAGAGGTCCACCGCGGGAAGCAACGGTCCCACGGTCGCCGCCGGGGCAAGGCGGTCCAGCCAGGCGTCGGTGAGTTCCGCTTCCACCATCCCCTCGCGCCAGGCCTGGTGCGCGAATTCGACGACGGCCCTGTCGTAGGAGGAGGTGTCCTCGGGGTCGGTGGCACTGTCGAGCCGGCCAGCCGTGCGGGTCGGCTCCGTGTAGGACTCGGGTGCGTCCAGACCCTGGTCCGGACCGAGCAGGTCCAGAACCGGCACGCGCACGCCGTGGCCGTACCGTTCGAGGAACTCCTCCCGGTACCGGCTCAGATGTGCGTTGGTGGCACCCGTGGCCGCGCTCAGACGCATGAGGACGTCCACCGCGTCAGCCGCCGCCTCGCCCACAGACCGATTGAGCTCGTCGGACCGCAGGCCGATGGCGGAGTCCAGTTGGTACGTCTGTCCCGCGTAACCCGGTACGAGCTTCTCCTGTGCCACTCGCAACCGGGCGAGCGAGGCAGAGTCGTCTGCGTGCCGAACCAGCTCGACGACCTCGCACAGTCGTTCGGCCACCTCTGCCGCCTGCGGGATTCCGGCAAGCCCGTCGAGCAGGTACTGCTCCGGCTGGGCGGTCGTCTGCGGCGGGCGAAGGTCGCTGGTGAGGAAGTTCAGGTCCCACAACCGCTGGAGAAGGTCCTCCTTCTGCGGACCGGTCGCCTCGGGGAATGCGGCCGTTAGCGCGTCGATGAGCTCGGGGTAGGTAACGGGGGTGGCGGCGGCGTCCAGGACGGTGTGCACGGCGGGGGTTGCCCGGACGCGCACCGACGTGCGGTCGCTGTTCCCGTAGACGTCGGCGTGTGGCAGGACCACCCGGTCACCGGAGACATGGGCTGTCGCGTTGCGGACGATTCTGAGGCTCCGCCAGATCTCCTGGTCGTCCTCTAGTCGTTTGATGCAGGCGAGGATCCATGCCATGTCCGCGCGCACCCGGGTGCTGCTGATCACGGGGGTCTCCAACCGGGCGGTGGTACGTCCGGAGAAGGTCCCGGCGGCGACGCCCGAGAACGCCCCGAACGGTGTGGGCCGGGTCGACATCCGGGTGACATAGCGCCACAGCCGTGAGTGGACGCGCGCCACACTCTTAGGGGACATCCGCTCCAGCTGTGTGAGGCCCTCCGCCAGGCCCTCGCTGGCGACGAAGATCGCCCGCCGGACCTCGGGGTCGTCAGCCAGCCGTAGCAGAGCGTCGGACGTGTGATCAGGATCGCTCATGAACGCGCGGAACGTCTCCGCGGGCAGCGCGGGAGAGCGCAGGAGGTAGAAGTCGGCGGGTACGTACCGGGACATGAACATCACCTTGCGAAGAAGGCCCGGAACCAGGCCGGACGGTCGTCGTTCAGGGCAGCGAGGATCGCGAGGCCGACTCCGGCGGCTCCGCACAGCAGGCCCGGGTCGTCCACCAGGTGTCCGGGCAGTTGGTGATCCGCGAACACCGCCGGTCGTGCCTCGTCGGCATGCTCGAGCAGCCGGTCGAGCAGGACGGGGATCCGTTCGAGGGCGAGGCCGCTGAAGGGTGCGAAGGCACGGCACATCATCAACAGGCCGGCCTGTCCGTGACACAGGGTCGGCGACAGCGGTCCGGCCTGCGCAGCCCGCCGCAGGACGGCCTCGAACGCGGTGACAGCCGTAGTCAGTAGGCCGTTGTCACCGGTGCTGCGCGAGATGTCGAGCAGGGCCGAGGCAACACCGGCCGTGCCGTAACACCAGGCGATCTGGTCGTGGCCGTACAGGCGGGGCTGTTCGTTGCCGTCCACGTCGACCGCCACGCCGTCATGCCACAGCGGACCGAACTCGTCGGCGGCCTGATGAGCGAGTATCCAGGCGGTGAAGGTGGTGACGGCCGTGTCGAGTCCCGGGTGTCGGTGGCCGGACGCAGCAGCCGCAGCCAGCGCCGCGGCGATTCCGGGCACGCCGTGCGAGAAGCCGAGGTTCAGGTACCCGTGCGGATACCTGTCGCGGTCGTTCCCGACGGGTGTGTAGACGTCGGGGACCAGCAGCCAGCGGTGCGGAGTGTTCCGGGTCTGCGCAGGCTCGCTCAGCCACACCAGGTAGTCGAGGAGCCGGCCCACAGCCTCCCGGACGGCGGGGCTAGGGTTCTCGATGGAGACGAGGTAGGCGAGGACCCCCGCCGCTCCGCTGATCCAGTCATAGTCGGCGTCGGTGACCGCGCGCTCCACGACCGGGTAGTCGGTGTCGAGCACCTGGGCGGCGAGTTGCTCGTGCACCCGGCGCAGGCTCGGCAGGAAGCGTGGCTCGTCGTGGGCGCAGTCGGCCAGTGCCAGGGCCAGTCCGCTGGTGCCACCAAAGATCCCGGGAACCTCCAGTGGTACGACGCGGGTGCCGAGCACGGCTTCCCGGATGTGCTCGAAGGCGGTGTCCCGGTCGCCGAGTCCCGCGCGGGCGGTGTACAGGTGCAACAGGGCTGTTCCGGCCTGGCCGTGGCTGAGGCTCGGCGGGTACCAGCCCACCGGGTACGCCGACTGTTCCGCAGCGGTCAGGGCCAGTTCGGTCACCTGGCCGGTGGTCGAGGTCCGTTCGGCGACCAGGCGGACCGCGCGGTGTGCGCGTTCGATGAGCGTGTCCTCCTCGCCCCGAGCCGGCCAGCCGGCTGATTCCCGGTTCTCACGCATGTCCATCCCTCGTGTCGCGGCCGCTCGGCTGTCGCAGTGGAAACGGGTGTTGCCGTGCTGAGCCCACGGCAACACCCGTTGTCGAAGGTGAGCCCGATCAGAGCGGGCTCATCCGGTTCAGTGCGAGTGCTCCTTCGGGCAGATGCCCGAGGTGCACACGGTCGTGCAGACGTAGGTGCAGTTGGCCTTGCAGGTCACCCGGGTGCAGACCGCGCGGGTGAGGAGCGAGGAGATGGATGCCGGCGCCCTGTCCAGGCCGGCGGTGGACGGCGAGGTAACCCGGACGTCCAGATCGAATGCGTTGCCGGACATGCGTTTTCCTTTCACGTGACAATTCCGTCGGATTACGGAATGACGCAGAGTCGACCTCTGCTTGATTCCTATTCTGCTCGTCGGCCACACCGGCAGACATTGTCGTTCGCGACAGTATTGCGAGAAACATACGACGCCAGACAGAGGCTCAAACGGGAGTTTAGTTCCAACTTCTCAGCTATCGCCGAAAGATGCGCGCGCACGGTTCGTTCAGTCAAATGAAGACGTTTCGCCATACTCTCGTTCGACAGACCTTCCGCCATCATGGAAAAAACCTCCGACTCCCGTGGAGTGAGGCGGTCCAGTCGCTGCAGGGCAGCCTTCCAGTGGGGTTCGTGTCCAGGGACCTCACGCATGTGCGGATTTCTCCGACTGGAGCAGGTGGCTTTCGACCAGCTGCTGATAGGTCCGGTCTCTGGCGAGCAGTTCCTCATGTGTTCCGATGGAACTGACCCGCCCGCCGTCCATGACAACGATCCGTCGCGCCGAGCGGACCGTCGACAGCCGGTGGGCGATGACCAACAGGGAGCAGCGCTCGGAGACCCTCAGCAGGGCCTCGGCGATTTCCGCCTCGCTGACGGTGTCGAGGTGCGAGGTGGGCTCGTCCAGCACCAGCAGGTCGGGCTCGGCGAGCAGGGCGCGGGCGATGGCCACGCGCTGGCGCTCGCCGCCCGACAGCCGCAGCCCTCGTTCGCCCACCTCGCTGTCGAGCCCGTCCGGCAGGCGTCGCAGGAGTGCGTCGAGGCCAACCGTGTCGAGCACGTCGCGGATCGCGTCCTCGGATGCTTCCGGTTCGGCGTACGTGAGGTTGTGGCGCAGGGAACCATAGAGCAGCGGTGTGTGCTGTTCCACCAGCGCCACATGCCGTCGGTAGCCGCGGTGTTCCAACTTCCTGAGGTCGGTGCCCCGGAAGAGCACCGCTCCGTCATCCGGGTCGTAGAAGCGCTCGATGAGGGAGGTGACCGTGGTCTTGCCCGCGCCGGACCTGCCCACCATCGCGAGGTAGCCGTACTCCGGGATCTGGAGCGACACCCCACTCAGGACCTGGCGGTCCCCGTACGAGAAGGAGACGTCCACCAGTTCGAGCAGGGGGCCCAGCCCTCGGGTTGGGGCCTCGGCGGGGTCTGAAGTGGACTCCACGGGCAGTCTCAGGGCTTCCTGAATGCGTTTCAGTGACCCGAGGCCGCGCTGAATGAGGGCGACGGCACTGAACAGGCCGGCCAGCGGCATCACCAGATAGGTCGCGTAGAGCAGGAAGGCGACGAGTGCGCTGATCGTCATGTCGCCGTTCGAGACTCGTACCGCGCCGATGAGCAGCACGAGAAGGAACGATCCGTTGACCGCGACCTCCATCACCGGTCCCACGAGTGAACCCAGACGGGCCGATCGCACCCCACTCGTGAAGGCGGCCTCGGCGGCCGCGCCGATGCGTCGGGCTTCGCGGAGTTCCGCCCGGCAGGCGCGCACGGTGCGGATGTTGCCCAACGCCCGTTCGAGATCGGCTGTCATGGTGCCGACGTCCGTGAGGGACTGCTCGGTGGTCCCGCGGATCCCGGTCATGACACCGGCGACGACGACAGCTGCTGCGGCGATCGTGGCGATGACGACGCCGAACATGACGGGGTCGAGCCACAACATCAGTCCACCCGTACCGACGGCCGTGAGCGCCACGGTGACGAGTTGGACGAAGCTGCCCGCCACCATGTCGCGCAGCACGGTCGTGTCCGTGCCCACGCGGGAGAGCAGGTCACCGGTCCGGTGGCGGTCGAAGTCTCCAATGCGGGCGAGCAGCAGCCGGCTCGCCAGAGTCTTGCGCAGCCGCAGGACCACCCCCTCGCCAGCCACGTCGAGCAGGAACTGGCCCAGGCCCTCGATGCATGCCTGAGCGGCGAACAGCCCGGCGAGCAGCAGTGCCGGGCCGGCCAGCGGCTCGCCGGTCCCCACCCGGTCGATCAGCCGCATCGTGAGCAGCGGCTGTAACAGCCCGAGCACCGTGCCCACGACCGTCAGAGCGAGCGCCCAGGCGACCGTCGTCCGCCGCTCCAAGAGCAGCGCGAACAGGTCGCGGTAACCGACGCTTTCACCCGCAGCCGTGCCGGCCATCGGGCCCCTCCTTCGCATCGTGTGGTGCCACGCTGAACAGCACCCGGAAGTAGCCCACGGGGACGTCCTCCCCCACCATGCGGCTGTCGCTCTCCACCCAGGCGTGCGCGGCGAACGGCGGGGCCGTACGGATGCCGACGCACCACGTTGGCCAGACACCGCGGGCCCGGCACAGCAGCGCGGTCGCGATCGACCGCTGCAGGCACCCTTCGCGTCCCGCGCACAGCAGGCTGACGGTGGTGACCGCGTCCCGCGCGGCCTGTACCTGCTCGAAGCGGGCTGGTTGTGCCCCTCGTGCGAGGGCGGTCAGCAGTCGGCGGATGCGCTCCGGTGACAGGCGTGTGAGCGGCTTGGCCGTCCCCACGGCCAGGCGCGCGGCCAGCCGCGCACGCCAGGGGACGGCTGACGGGGGACGCAGGACGGTCTGGAAGCTCACCGGTCCACCAGCCCCGCCTCGACCAGGGCCGCGACGAGCGCCTCGGCGTCGGAGCGTGCTCGTTCCGCACCGACCTCGAACTCGTCGGTGAGCCGGGTGGTGACGGAGTCGATGTCGCCGCCTGAGGTCAGTTCGTCCAGCGCCAAACTGCCCGTCGGGTTCAGTTCCCAGTACCTCCCGGTGCGTCCGTCCAGCAGAACCTTCCCGTAGTCGGTCTCCACCAGTGACACGTCGGCTCTCAGCCGCATCGTTTCCCCCTTCGGACGGCGCTCAGACGGTGCGCAGCCATATCTCGCACGCCAGCGTGGAATCGAGACCTGCGTAACGGAGTTCGGGCGAGGACGGCTTCAGCGTGGTCGCGAGGAGTCTGTCCGCGTCGACCAGCCCCAGCCGGGCGAGACGGGAGTCGTGCCACAGCTCCGCGATCCGGGCCCGGTTTTCCCTCAGGCCGTTGGCCGCGTCGACGGACGCCTCACCCTTGGTCTCGCGCTTGAGCACCTCGGAAGGCACCACGCCCCGCATCGCGGCCTTGAGAAGGGGCTTGTACAGCCAGGGTGAGGAGCGGTCCTCGGGCTGTACCGACCAGCAGGCCTCGATCACGTGGTCGTCGAAGAACGGGCTGGCCATCGGCAGGCCGCCCTGCTCGGACACCTGGTGGAGGACGCGGGTCACGCGTGTGCCATGGTGCAGGATGTTCAGTTCGTTGTGCTGAGCCCGGGTCCTGCCCAGGGGGGTAGCTGACTGTGCCGCCTGCCGCATTCGGCGGCGTACGGCGGCGACAGCGTCGGGCGTCGCCCAGCCGGGCATCCGGGGTGGGACGTCCCAGGCGAGGACGTCCGCACTGTGCGGCGCCGCCCGGGGAGCGGTGAGCCGGTCGGCACTGGCAGCCAGCCACTGGCCATAGGGTCTGCGGTCGCCGATCACCGACAGGGCGTCCCGCAGTGACCACCTGTTTTGCGCCCGGTATGCGCGAAGGTGACGCAGTGCGCCGAACGGCTCGGTGGCCAGCCGTTGGAGTACGTGCGCCGGGTGCCCCCACAGGACGTGATCGCCGCCCATCCCGGTGAGATGCAGTTCTGAGCCGCGGGCCGCCATCTCGTCATGACCAGCGAGTTGCCGGGGCTGGTCGAGGATGGTCGGCGTCGGCTCGTCGACCGGTCCGGTGACCTCCAGTAGTCCGCTGTAGAACAGCGGGACCTGGTCGACGGGGAGCACGAGGTGCTCCGTGTGCTCGAGGCCGGCCGCAGCCAGCTTCGCCCAGTGGACGTCGTCGTCCCCGGGGTCACGGCTCGCCATGGTGAGGGCGAGCGGTGCGGCACCGGCAGCGGCCGCCACGGCGCAGACAGCCGTGGAGTCCAGTCCTCCGGACAGGTCGGAACTGACCGTCGCCGTCGCCCTCGTGCGCACACGGACCGCCGAGTCGAGTTCCCGGCGTAGCAGTGCCGCGCCCTCCTCCAGGCCCAGCCGGGGCTCGGGGGGACTCCACCACCGCGTGCGGGAAACGTCGTCCGGGCCCGTGTCCAACTGAAAGCCCGGTGGCACAGCGTGAACGCCCCGCCACAACGGCACATCGCCGAGCGGATGGGGGACCGAGTCCAGCAGACGGACGGCGAGCAGTTCCTCGTCGAGGGGAGCGCCGACCAGCCCGGCGACGACGTCGGCGCGATTGCTCGCCACTGTCATGCCTGCGGTGTCGGCGTGGAACACCCGCCTCATCCCGGACGCGGTCCCCCGGACCCGCAACCGGCTGCCCGCCGCGACGACAATGTGGAAGTCGCCGCGCAAGGCCGCCAGGTTGCGGGCGACGGACGCGATGTCACGCTCGTGAGCGAGGCGTTGCGCGATACCGTCCTCGTCCGCGGAGCTCGACCCGATGACCGCGACCTGGAGACCGTGCCGGGTCGTCGTGACGAACGCGGAGCCCCAGGAGCCGATCAGCAGGGGCCGGCCGGAAGGATGGAGCACCCGCTTTGGGGCCTTGCTTTTTCGTTGTTCTTCGAGATGCGAGGCCACGGCGAGGCCGGCCTCACAATCAGGCAGTACCACAAACCAGCTTTCGCCGTGGCTCGACATAGTTCTCCAGAGATCGCTACCAACCCAGCGGCAGACGGACCTTGGGCTCGTGCGGACCGCGCCGCAGGAATCCGGTGTCCAGTCGGAAGTCGCCGGCAATGAACATCGCCGGCGCCTCGTAGATCTTCCGTCCCATGCTGTTCACCTCCCTTCCGTATGGAGTGGACGCGGTGCCCCGTAGGGTCTTCCGGTCGCCAGTGAATCTAGGCGCAGGCGAATGCAGCGATCAATGAAAGAACAATTCCTGTACTCTGCGTGGTCACCACGGGGATTACATCAACCATCCCTCGTGGCTACGGCCCTGCCTGGCCCTTTGCCCGTGCTCCGAGACATCGCGGACGAAGGGATCCTCGGCCAGGAGAGATGGTTTCCCTGGCATTATCGTGACCCTGCGTATTAGCTTCCTTGCCACTGTCGCGGCGGCACGGCCCGTCACGCGGCACCACGCCCGTGCGGCCTGAACGCCGTGCGGCCCGCTCCCCCACGTCGAGCCGCCGCGGCGGGCAAGGCCCCAGCCGGGCGCGGGCCTTGCGATGGCGGAATCCGGTGTATTGCAGCCACGACGGCAGCCCTCGAAATCCCGGAGACGTCGGCAAGGTTCACGACGTAGCGGAGCTGCTCCGATATCTCCGCGAGGCCCACTTTGCGCACCGAGTGCACCACAACCGCGCCACGGCCCCGGCCGAAGTCGATCAACCCTTCGGCGCGCAGCATCCGAAGCGCCCGGAGGACGGTGTTCTTGTTCGCGCCATATAACTTTCCGAGTTCGCCCGACGAAGGCAGGTACGCGCCCTGTGCATACACACCGGACACGATCTCCTGCTTGAGCTTGCGCCCTATCCGGGTGTAGAGCGCCGACCCGGCACCTGGTGTGGCGCCGGCTCCACTGTCCCTGCCAGCTGGATCGGCACTGGATGCGGGCGGATGTGGTACGGATGTCATCAGAGCGTTTCCCCCTTGTGCTTTTCCTTCAGTGCACCGGTGCGGCGCAGACTCGAAGAGTCGTCGAAGGGTTGCCGCACCACGCGTCCGCCGGAGGTCAGCCGGCGTGACGTTCGGGCATCGGCTTGACAGATTCTGGCCCTGGCAGCGGCCGCGGGGCAGGTGCCAGGCCAGGGGCGAAGTACTATCAGGCACAGGTCCAGGCATGGGGCTTGCAGGCCAGCCGTGCCGAGGAACTGCCTTCCTAGGGCCACCACGTATGGCCGCAGCGGCCGCCATGACCGTCGTCCCTGCGTGTACGAGCCCTGTCGGTAATTCTCCGGATACCCCTGCGCGTCCTGTTGAGCTGCCGGGAAATATCAGCGGTGACCTGCATGGATTCCTCAAACTGCTCAAGGAGACTGGAAGCGGTCGGAGCCCATTCGCCCCCGGGCGTGTACAGCTCCCCGATCGCCTTGCACACCACGACAATCTCCGCCATCAAGCGATTGAATTCGGCCACATCCGCCTTGGTGAAGTCGTCGTCAGTCAGTTGAAGCGCCGTCCGCACAGTTGGCGCACGCATATACGCGCCTCCGATTCAACGATTGAAAATCAAACGGATCACGGCCATGTCCGTCACGGGAAGTTGTCCATCGGACACGACGCGACTCGCCCAGGATCGTGCTAGGTCCAATAAGCAATGTCAACGATCGTTTTCGGCTAAAGGATCGTTGAAAGCATGCAGTGCGCGACGCCCTCTGGCCTTGTACACCTGGGCGTTAGACCAGACAGCGTGGCGCTGCAGGTGCTGCCTGACGTGGCGGACTCACCCACGCCCCATCCGCGGCTGTCCGGCACTTCGTAGGCAGGTCACGAGCCACGCCAACGGCGCCCGCAACACGGAATGACGGCGTGCCGCATCTGCGGAGCTGCACCAACAACGCCCGCCATGACGATGTCGAGTAGCCACGCGCTGCCTCGTGACTCCCTGCCAGCAGGAGCGGACCGATGCACAGCGATCTCATTTTCGGCGATAAATGATCGTTGAGCCTGCGACTGGAGGCATTGTAAGGTGCCATGCACAGACCAACCCAATCCACCCGTAGCCTGGGAGTGTCTCAGTGGGCTCTGCCTCACCGCTGCCGATGACGCTTGCGCGTCTCGAGGCACTGCTCAAAGAACGGGGCATGAATCGATCGCAAGTGCTCGACATCGGGGAGTTGGCAGCCAAGGCGGCGCTACCCGAAGACGCCGTCGCCGTCCTGCTCGGAGGCGGCCACATTCCGGCTGACACCGTGGCCGCCCGGGTCAGCGCACGTATCAAGGTCCTCGCTGATGCATACTTGGCGCGGACCGGAAAGCCTATGTCAGACCTGGCTGGCAGCATTTCCCGAGAACTGGGTGTTTCCTCTTTCTGGGCACGCCAGGTGTGCTCCGGCGACAAAGTACCCAGTGTTGAACTGCTGCACGGCCTGGTGGGATTCTTCGGGGTCGAGGGGGGCGAGGCGTTCTTCACCGCGCCAGCTGCTGAGGCCCTCAACCGCGTACTGCTGCCCATGCTGGCCGCGCTGCAGCAGACGTCAGGGAGGCCGGACGATGGTCCGGCCACTTCGCCGGCAGAGCGCGAAGTGGCGGTGCCCGTACCCCGGAAGGCGGACGCCGAGAACCCGCCGAGGCCTGCACAGCCGCCGTCCGCCGTCCCGGAGCTCTCGGCGAGACTGAATCGCCTTTTCGCGGTCATGCACCCCAGAGGGCGTGAGACGTACACCTCGCACGAGGTTGCCGAGACAATCACTGCGCACGGGGTCGAGATCACAGCAGCACAAGTCGAGCAGCTACGGCAAGGCACTTGGACTTCGCCGAGTCCTGAGCAACTCGATGCGCTCGCAAGCTTCTTCGGCGTACCCGTCGGCTACTTCGTCAACGACGAAGTAGCTTCTCAGGTCTCCGCGGATCTCAACCTGGTGGAGACACTGAAGTCCCAGGGCATCGGCCCCCGCCAGATCGCTCTACGGGCAGTCGCCGACTTGGACGAGGAGGCGCTTGCTGCCCTCGTCCCGGTGATCCAGCACCTGCAGCGGGCAAGCAAGAGGCAACGGATGTGAGCTGCTGGTAGGGCGGTATACGAAGATGCTCCACTGCAGCCAACTGGGTTGGGTCCGGCGGTCCATGCGGGCTTCCGCCGCTGCCGAGCGAGACAGGCGCCGCAGTGGTGAGGGGGGAGCACGAAAGTGGTCTTTGTCCAGTGGCAGTGGGCCGACCCGGGGGGAGCGGGGATGAACGACGGGGAACTGCGTCGCTACTGCGCCGATCTGGTCCGGCAACTCGACATCCCCGAGCCGTTCAACATCAATGCTCTCGTCGACCAGCTAGAGGAGCGCCGCGGACGACCCATCTCGCTCGTACCGATGCCGCTCCCTGCCGACCGAGGCCTGTGCGGCATGTGGGTCGCCACCCCCGACGTGGACTACGTCATCTACCAGGCGGAGGCCAGAAAAGCGCACCAAGGCCACATCGTCCTCCACGAGATCGGCCACATGCTCTGCGAGCACGAGTCCACCCCAGCAGAGGAGGAAGAGGTCTCCCGACTCCTTCTGCCGAACATCGACCCTGCGCTCGTGCGCACCGTCCTCGGGCGCACCTGCTACGACCGGAGCGAGGAGAAGGCTGCCGAGCTTGTTGCCTCGCTGATCCCCCTGCAGGCCACCAACGCCGCTCCCCGGCCGACGCCAAGTCTTTCGGAAGACGTGGTCAACCTCGTCAGCCACCTCGAGCGCTCCCTGGGGCGCAGTTCCACACCAAGGACATAGCCGAGTGTTATTCAACGTCGTCTACGGAACGCTCTCCTTGATCACTTGGAGCGCGTTCGCCTTCAAGCTGAGAGACCTCGCCCGCGACTGGCGCAACAAGGAACTGCAGCGGCTGTGTCTGGCGATCGCAATGTTCGCCGCACCGTTCGGCTTCGCCGCTCCCCCGGTGTACGTACGTGTCGATGCTCTGATCGGCACGCCCAACATCAGTTCGCTGATCATCTACACGACCGTGGAGGTCTGCCTCACCTCGTTCCTGGCCCTCCTCGTCAGCTGGTCGTCTGCGCAGTCGAAGGTCCGGCTCCGTCACCGGCTGATCCTCGGATACGCCCTCGCCACGGTCACCACGAACTGGGTGCTGTTCTTCCTGGGGGACGCCACCGATACGTCGCATGCCCTTGACTTCGACGTTCACTATGCCAAGACCGCATACATCTGGGAGTTCCTCCTCGTCCACCAGACCCTGTACACGGTCAGCATGATCGGCCTGATCCGGCTCTGCTGGCGCTACTCCAAGATCGTCAGCCAGCCTTGGCTGCGCCGCGGCCTGCGCATCGTCGCCGTGGGAGCAGTCGCCGGCTTGGGCTACTGCCTGCCCAAGGTCATCTCCCTCATCTGGGACAAGCTCGGCATCTCACCGCTCGGCTTCGTCAACTCCGTTGTGGCCCCCATGTTCGCCAGCGTCTCCGCGGCACTCTTCGCCATAGGGTTCACCATGCCCGCCTGGGGCGTCGGCCTCAGCAGGGCCATGGCGTGGATGTCCGACTACCGCACCTTCCACCGCCGCTACCCCCTTTGGCAGGCGGTCACCCGCGCCTTCCCCGAAGTCGTCCTCGTCGCCCCGCCGGCCTCCCGCAGGGAACTGGCTCGCGACCTCCGGTTCTTCCTCGGTCGCCAGGTGATCGAGATACTCGACGGCGAAATGAGACTTCGTACCCACCATGACCCGGAGATCAGCCGCATGACACGAGAAGTAGCGGCGAACCAGAACATCACCGGTGACGAGGCGGATGCCGTTGCAGAAGCTGCGCAGATCGCGGCAGCCCTCCAGGCTCGGTCCACCGGCCGCGAGGCGTCAGGGGGACACGGCACAGACTTCGACGACGCCGCCAACGGCGACCTCGACGAGGAAGGTGCTCGTCTGACTCGGGTCGCCGACGCCTTCAGCACCTCCCCCGTCATCCCCGCCGTTCTCGAGCGGCTCCAGTCGGCGAAAACGGACGCATGAGCAGTACCGAACAGACCGGCAGCGTCTCGTCGCTGCTCAGTGAAGCACTCGTCGCTGACCCACATGGCATCTATGCCCGGCTCCGTGAAGCCGCCCCGGTCCACCGCACCACCACTCCCGACGGCGAACCTGTGTGGCTGATCACTCGGTACGCCGAGGCCCGTGCGGCTCTGGCAGATCCCCGGCTATCCCTGAACAAGGCAAACGCCAAGACCAGTGGCGAGTACAGATCCTCCATGCCCCCTGAGCTCGACGCTCACCTGCTCAACATGGATCCGCCCGACCACACTCGCCTGCGCCGGCTCGTCGCCAAGGCATTCACTCCTCGTCGCGTCGAGGGCCTGCGCATGCGCATCCATAAGCTGACCGACGAACTCCTCACCACGATGACCGGCCCTCGCGTGGACATCGTCCATGCCCTGGCTGTCCCGCTGCCGATGGGCGTGATCTGTGAACTGCTCGGCATCCCAGAGACAGCGAGGCGCGACTTTCGGGCCTGGACCGACACGCTTTTCTCACCAGCGCCGGGCGCGGCAACGGAGTCACGCACTGCGATGAGGCAGATGCACCAATTTCTCAAAAGTGTTATCGAGGACAAACGAAACAGTCCGACCGAGGACCTTCTATCTGCCCTCGTCCAAGCACGCGACGACCGCGACGTACTCACCGAGCCTGAGCTCGTCTCCCTGGCGTTCCTCACTCTGTTCGCCGGCTACGACAACGCCGTGCATCTCATCGGCAGCACAGCACTGAGTCTGCTGCTGCACCCCCGACTGCTGACGGCGGTGCGAGGTGGCGCCGTCCCGATACGGTCGGTGGTCGAGGAGACGCTGCGCTGGAACCCCCCTTTCGCACTGGCGGTACGCCGCTTTGCCCTCGAAGACGTCAGCATCGGGAACGCTCTCATCCCCGCTGGCAGTCGAGTGTGGGTCTCCATCGCTTCGGCGAATCGGGACGGGCGGGAGTTCGCGTCTCCCGAGGTGTTCGACCCGGTCCGTGCACCAACTCACCTGGCATTCGGCTACGGAGTGCACTACTGCCTCGGTGCCCCGCTCGCACGGATGGAAGCGGAAATCGCCGTACAATCCCTCCTGGAACGGTTCTCCGTGCTCGAACTGGAGGTAGCGGCTGACGAGTTGGATTGGTGGCCGACGTTTCAGAAGCGGGGATTGCACAGCCTCCCAGTGGTGACTTACTGATCCGATGAAGGGGGTCTCCCGCCCCCTTCATCACATCAGTACACCAAGCCACTCCTTCGCAGCCGAGCCATCAATTACCGATGGCCCGCCGCCGCACCATCGAGCCCCCGCCTCGCTTCATACTCAGCGGTCATCTCGACAACTGTCAGCAGCGAGCGCGCAACCACGCCGAGGTCATGCAGCCGTGCCGGCCGGTCGGCTCTCGGCGCCGTTGGGTCAAGCACATCGTCCGCGTACCGCAGCGTGTGCATCGCGGCGCCCTGCATCTCGTCCTCGAGCGTGGGGGTGAGCGCCGCGACCTCGGGCGAAAGCTGCCGGACGAACCCCTCGAGGGCCTCGACGAGCGACTCCGCCTCTCCTGACTCGTACGGGGTGAGGTCCCACAACACCCGACGACATGCTGCCTTGATGGTCTCGAGGTCGAAGGGAGCGACCCGCTCAGGTCCCACTGTCACCCTCGCCCATCACCAGCAGGTGTCGCCCATCGGAGGCGAGCTGCGACACGGCCTCGGCGTCACACAGGGCCCCCGGCCCACCCATCGGTACACACCAGTAGCTGAAATGCCGATCAGGCGCGTCGATATCCGGCCGGGGCACACCGACGTATGAGTCGCGGCCGAGGCACTCGGCGTACGGCGCATGGCGCCGGTCATGCCACTCCGCCCGGTTCGCTGTGCTCGCTGGTACGAGCACGTAGTACCGGGCGCTGTGCTGGTCGAGGAAAGCCGGCCCGCCGAGCAACGCTTCGGCGAGGTATTCGCTCACCTTCTCGGCGTCGCTCGTGCCGGCCGCCGCGTGCACCAGGTCGGCGCTCATGCGAACCGCGGCGAAGAGCGCGCCACAGCGGAGCAGCGCGATGCCGCCCCTGTGCCAGTCCTGCCGTGCGCTGTCCACGCTCTGGGCCGACAGCAGCATCCAACTTGCCACGGCTTGCTCCCGGTCCTGGCGCAGGTGCACGAGCCGGCCGCTGCTCTGGTCCTGCCCGTCACCGAAGAGGTCGTCTGTCTCTGCCGCTTCGCCCTCGTACAGTTCGTCGATCCTGGTCACTGCTTGACCTCCGGCCGGCGAACGACGGACGTTTCCACGGACGCAGTGAGCGCAGAGCGGAGCTGCGTCAAGAGCTGTTCGCCCTCGGGCCGTGCGAGGACGAGGTCTGCGTCGCGCAGGTGCGCGTCGACGCAGAACAGCGACAGCGGGATCCGGACCTCGCCGGTCTCACTGTCGCTGTACGGCGCCGCGCCGCGCCGGGGTGAGGCGTGCCAGGGTGTAGGAGTGTCCACGAGTGACCTCCGGTCAGATACGGACGGTGCAAGGTCCGCTACCGTAGGACTCCTACCAGGCAGTAACAGGGACAGCATGTCCCAGGTTCACGGGCCGTCCCCCTAGCCGGCGGCGCTCACCCCCACCATTTCGGCCAACCGTGCCGCTTCGGGCCTGAGCGCACGCGGAGCCTTCCGCCACAGGTCAGCGGCCACCGTCCGCGCCGATGGCGTGAATCTCACCGTCTCGGCGCCAGTCTCGTACGCGATCTTCATGATCATCAGCGCGGCCGTACGGTCGCCGCGCTGGAGGTGCCCGCGCGCGACCTCAACCCACAGCCTGGCCTTGCGTTCTGTGGAGGGCATGACCTCAGGGTCGATCTCGTCAGCGAGTCCGAGTGCTTTCTGTGCCTTCTTCAGATCGGTGTGTACAGAGACCTGGTGGAAGTCCACGTTCGCTCGACTGAAAACCGTCGACGGATGTACGTACGAAACCGGCAGCGATTTCGCAACCTGGTTCCCCTTCTCCCAGTGCCGCCAGGCGTCGCCCTCGCTGCCCTCCCGGGCATGTGTCACCGCCGCGTGGAGCTGCAGGGCACCGTAGACGCCGCGCCAGTCATCGGGCGCCGTCTCCAGGTGCGGGCGGATCAGGTCGCCCGCATCGATCACGACCTTGAGCGCCTGCTCGGGGTAGGACGTCTCACGGAGGATGTTGCCCATGTTCCAGGCCGCTGCTGCGATCGCCCCCGGATTGTCGGCGTCCTGCGCCGCCTTCAGCGCACGGTCGGCGACCACCCAGGCCAACTCGGCCGGCGCGATATACGCGGTCGCCTGGCCGGTCAGCCGGTACACGTCCGACAAGGCGACGAGCGCAGCCCGCCTTTCCTGGCCGTCAAGGAGGCTGACGGCTGTCTCGGCATCGCGGATCAGGTCGGGCAGCAACGCTCCGACCTCCGTCCGATTGCGATCGGAGGTATGCCACAGCCTCCAGGACTGGTCGACCCGCCCCTGCAACTGCGCCGGATCCACCGGTGTCACGGGCGACTGCCCCAGCAGAAGCGGCCGGGTCATGACGGCGTCCCAGATGGCGGGCAGGCCTGGATGGTTGAGCCGACCAGTCGGGGTCACCGCTGCGACGTCGGCAGCGTTGCCGGTGATGACGGACAGGTCGGACACCCCCAGAGCCACGCCGAGCCTCAGTAGTAGAGAATGCGAGCTGAGTTCACGCTCGCCTGATTCGATCTTCTTGAGCCAGTCCGGACCTCGGCTGCACATGCCAGCGAGTACCGCGCGGGACATACCGCGCGACTCCCTCAAGGCCCGGATACGCTCACCCATGCTCAGATCCTCGGGGAAATCCACGCCACACCCCTCACGTTGACGATGAGCCCTACCCGCCAATGTACGGGCGGACCGGTCACAGCGGGCAGGGGTCGCAGGACTGTCACCTCCATCCGAGTCGCGACTGGTGTCCGCGATGAGCGCGAAGAAGACGCACGCCGCGGCGCGACAGAGCCGCCCCACAAGCCGTAGTGGGCGGGCCTGTAGATCACGGAGTCCCCGTAGACGACGGCTGAGAAGAACGCGCAGGGGCAGCCGATCACCGGTGAAAGCGGCCGCCCGAAGGTCGACTGGACCGTCTACCCAACCAGGTCACCTGGCAGGTTGCAGCGCCCTACGCCTTGTCATCCCTGCCTCGCAGGGATGACAAGACCAAGCGCCCATACCGTGTGGTGAGGGCTCCGGCTGCCGCGACGACCGACAGTGTCAGTGCGATGAGCAGGTCTGCCACGGAGTTGTCGCCGAGGACTTGCAGGATGCTGAGGGCCGTGCCGAGTGGCAGGCCGAGAATGGTGAGGACGCCGAGGGCCCCGCTGATCTGCTGGCTTTCCTGGGTTTGTACGAGTCTGCTGTAGTCGGCTGCTTCTGCGAGGATTTCGTGGAAACGCGCTGGGAGCCGGTGCTGGTTCTGGAATGCGAGCAGCAGATCGTTCGCTGCCCCGTGAGCTGTGAGGTGCTGTCGCCAGTAGGTGCTGCGAAAGAGAGCGATGTTCCTCTCCAGCGCGGCAACCCGGCGTGCCAGCTGTGAGGAGTTGAACACCTCGGAGAGTTCGTCGGTGAGCTCGTCGATGTGATCGCGCTGGAGCGCGCCCAGAAGCAGGGCGTCGAGATAGACGGTGCGGGAGTGCAGTGCGGCGAATTCGAAGAAGTCGCCGGCGCCAGCGTCGGTTCGGTGACCGAGGAAGGCAGCCCCTTGACGTAGTACGAGGGCACTCCAGTCTGCGGAGATCCTGACAACGTCCTTGAGCTGGTCGCCGGCAGTCTCTGGGGGCAGGGGAAAGTCCTTCGGGGTGGAGCGTGAGGCCAGTTGCCACAGCCAGCGATCCGCGCTCGCAGGCAGTGCCCCTTCCAGGCTGGAGCGGAGAGCTGGGGACTGCTGTGCCGTAGGGGTCATGAAGGCGATGGTGTAGGGCTTGGCTATGGCGAAGGGTGCATCTGGGTTGCGGACGTCGGCGATGCCAGCGAGAAGCCCGGCTGGGTCAAGGGGACCTGCGAGCGGATCGTCGATGGGGCTCGGCCGTCGGTCGGCCAGAGAGCGCAGTACAGGCAGCAGCGGTCTTTCCACACTCAAGTGCAGGACGGCCAGAGCATGTTCTGGATTGCGAGCTGTGGCCGCACGGAGAAGTTCCATGCCCAGCAGGTGCAGCCCATCCTGCTTGACGTCCAGCGGCAGGTGCCAGCGACGTGGCCGCCCGGGTGCCCCGTAGATCGCGCGGGCGGAGGCGGGGGCGAAGTAGGTGGACCGAGTGCGGGCGTCGGTGCGGCGACTGCCCAACTCGAAGGGGAACGGGCCCTCGGGCCAGTTGGGGACGTGTAACAGCCGTACAGGCAGGACGACCGTCAACTCCTGCCGTGCACCCGTGACATCCTCAAGCAGCCGAACTCCATGGGCGTTCACCGGTAGTACTCAGCGGGATCGGGCTGGTCGAGGCGGATGACGAACTCCGCCCGGTCGGGGCTTTGGGTGCTGGCGTGAAAGCGGACGCGTTCGCCCGTGCGGATAGTTCGGAATCCCTCGGTCACAATCTGCCGGTAGTCGAAGCTGTAGTACCGCGCGTCCTCGTCGTCCCGGACGATGTAGGAGCCGAGCGCACCGCTTATCCCTCCGCCACTTGGGCGCCTGTCCACAATGGTTCCGTGACGCGGCCCGCCTCCGCTCATGCCGTCTTCTCCTCTGCCTGGGACGCGTCGAGGTCTTGCACGCACCGGAAGCCCACTGCGTTGCTCGCACCGCGCTTGCGGTAGATGCCCTTGCTGCTGCTCTGCACCGCCCGCATCGGGTTGTCGTAGCTGCCACCGCAGATGACAGCCTCTCCGGGGTCGTCCAGGCTGGTGGATGTCCATTCCCAGCAGTTGCCCACCATGTCGAGGACACCAAACGGCGAGCGGTTGTCCGGCCGCTCGTCCACGGGGGTCGCCCCGGCTCGCCGTACAGCGTCACCTGCGAAGTCCCGGTACCACGCCTGGTACGTCACGACAGGCCGGCCGACCCAGGTGTCGGCGCAATTGACGCGGGTGCCGTCGGGGGCGTCGCCCCAGGGGAACAGGCGCCCATCGGTGCCGCGCGCAGCGGCCTCCCACTCCAGGGAAGTCGGCAGACGTTTACCTTCGAACGAGGCGAAGGCGTATGCGCTCCACCAGCTGACGCAGATGGCCGGGTGGGCGTCGTAGCGCGGGTTCTCGTAGTAATCGGGCCGCCGCAGCCGGTCGGTCCAAGGGCGGTGTGTGACGTCGGCCGGCTGGTCGGGGTGGTCCCACTGCGAGGTGCCGTCCGCGTCGAGGGCATCAAGGAAGCGGCGGTAGCGTGCCACGGTCACGGCGTGGCGGTCGAAGCGAACGGGAAGCTCGACTCGGCGCATCAGCAGGCGTTCGGGCGGCCCGACCAAGTAGGCGCCCGCAGGCAGCACGCAGTCGTCAGTCCCTGGGCTGCTGGGCATACCGGCGAGGAATGCGCGCACCTGCTCGGTGAGGAAGGCGCCGCCGCCCGGAAGGTCAGCTGCAAGGTCCCGGTTCGTCGGCTCGGTCAGAAATCTGGCGGCCAGGAGTTCCTGGTAAGCCGTGTGTACGAAGGCGACGTGATCGGGCCCGGCGGGACGCAGCAGCGGAGCGAGGACACAGGCGTCGAGATCGAGGCGTCCGTCCTTGAAGGCCTTGGCCCCCAGTTTCCGGTGTATGTCGAGGACGGAGAACACGGCACGGTCGGTGAGGAAGGCATGTCCGAACGCGGCGGGTAACCGCTTTCCCAGGTCGGGTTGACCACCCTCGGCCAGCGTCCGCGTGATGTGAGTGCTCAGGATGTCCGCGAGCGGCTTCCCCGGCGGAAGGTTCAGCAACGTGGTGAGGCGCTTCTCAAGAGGGGTTGCGTCAGGTTCCGCCAGGCGTACGACATGGAAGTGGGGCACGCGAGAAGGGTCGAGGCCGTTCGCGTACATTTGCTCGACCAGTTGCTCGGAGCGGCCCGCGCCGCTGTCCAACAGCTGACGTACCTGTGGCGAGTCCGCGAGGAAGGACACCCGGGAACTCATGACCACTGCCGATTCGGCGGACAGAACGGCCGCTAGATCGGTGAACAGGCGTAGAAAGCCGGCAGAGCTAGGTTCATCGACGCCTTCGTCGACGGCATCCAGCACGCAGAGCGCGGTCCCGGAACGGATGAGGTAGAGGAAGAGGTCGTAAGCGCGCGAGCGGTCCGACATCATGGCCGGTGCGAGGAGGCGGGCCGCGTACTCGGAGAACGGCTCGTCCTTCGGTTTGAGACCGAGGTCGAAGTAGAAGCGGAAGCGACGGACCTCGGGGTTGGCAGCCAGCGAGCGCAGAAGCGTGCTCTTGCCGCTCCCCGGACGACCGGTGACCAGCACGTTCGCACTGCCACACGCCAGGCGGGTCAGGAGCTTCGCCGCATCACCGGACTGCTCCATGCTCGACTCGCCCGTGCGCGGATCGATGGTCAGCGCTGCCGCGGCAACAGCAGAACGCGGCTCCCCCTGGTTGTCCGCGGAGGTGAGATTGGCGAGGTGAGTATCGAGATTGACTAGGGTGTCGACGAAGCCGTCGTAACGCACGATCCGGAAATCCAGACCCAGCATCCGGTGGAGGGCACCGGGCTCCGCACCGCCGTCGTCGTCCAAGACGACGAACCGCGTGAGCTTGGGCAACCGGGTACGCAGCAGTTCCCCGTCGCTGGAGGAAAGGACGGTACTCAGGTCGTCGGCGTCCCGGGAGAGCATCAGCTCCACGTACTCCAGGCGCATCCCCGACTCACGGCAGAACAGCTGGTACACGGTGTCCGGGCTGAGGACGAACCGCTTGGCCTGCCGATAGCCGAGGGTGACGTAAAGCCCGGCGAGGAACTCGCAGCGGCGCGCCACCTCGGGCGCCATGTCGGGCTCGCCGCCGAGGAGCGCCGCGCTCCCGGTGTCGGTGAACCAGACCAGCACGTCCACGAGCCTGCGGACCGCCAGCAGCCCGTCCTCGTCGCTGATGTCGTAACCGTCGTGCGTAGACCGGTTGCGCAGCCGTCGAATATCGTCGAGCGCGTCCAGAACCGTGCTGCTGCGAATGTACGGACGGCAGCGCTTGACCAGGTCGTTCAGAGCCTTCGTCGAAGGATCGCCCTCGACGTCGTGGTGGCGCCACAACTCCTTGAGCAGCTTCTCGGTCAGTTTCCCCACCAAGGCGACCGCGTTCTCGGGATAGCCGTCGTTGAGGGACCGTAACGGCCGCTCCAGATCGAGCCCCAGTCGATCGGCGATCCGGGAGTGGTCGTCGAGCTCACTCCGCAGGCGCCGCAGCCGTTCGTCGACCATGGTGCTCACGCGGACTCCCAACGTCGCCGACCGAGGACAAACGCAAACCGGTCAGGGAACACGAGTACGGGCTCCGGATGAGCGACGCGCATCTCTTCGATGCCCTTCTCGATCTCGCTGTCGCTGAAGGTGGACAACAGGGACATGTAGCGGGAGCGCACCATGCCGAGATACTTGTCCCGGTCGATGCGCAGCTCGTGCTCGACGTAGCTGAGACTGGCTTCCAACCCAGCTGCCCGAAGATGCCCCTCGATCACGGCCGGATCCGGCTGCAGTTCCTCGAAACGCGCAAGAGCCGCCTTGAACAGCGGGTACTGGTTGGTGGCCGGGAGCATCACCACCAGTAGCCGGCCTCCGGGCGCGAGCCGGTCGGCCAGGCCTCGGAGCGTGTGTTCCGGATCGGCCACGTGGTGAACCGACTCTTTCAGCCACATCGCATCGAGCTGCTCGTACGGCAGACGAGTACGTCCTTCGGCGATGTCCTCGGCGGAAGCAACGATCGGCGTCAGGCCAGTCGGAGGCGGTGTGCCGAGCTGACTGAGCATCGCCGCGGAAGGATCGACGCACAGAATGGGGTGGTGAGGCTGGACCTGGTTGGCCACCTCTCTGGCGAACAGGCCCGTCCCGGAGCCGACGTCGGCGATCCGGTCCATCGGGGCGAGCCGCAGTGCCTCGGCGATCCGGCCGGACATCCATGGGATGTAGTGCGGACCGTAGACCCAGTGCTCGTCGTACTCGGCTGCCAACTCCTCGTAATGACCATGCACATCGCGCCGCTCCACGATCCCCCTCGGTGCCCTTCGCGTGTTGCCGGTTGTGCCGCACAAGGCACACGGCAGGCTATCGCGGGTGTTTGCGTGGCAACAGTCTGTAATGCGCCGGTTGATGGACGTCCTCACGGTGGTCCGGATCTCTGCCTACCACGTGCGACAGCGGCCCGGCTACTCGGTCGCGCGTCGCGCGCACGGCCCGGCAGTCGGCCCCGCGGACTTGCACCATAGAAGGCGTCGACCGCAAGGCGAGGGAGCAGGCCGTTCCACCAGGCCCGTCCGGCGCGCGTTGAACTTCGATCAATGCCGGCTAATTGGTACAGTCCAGTTTCTTTGTTTCGCGAGGGATGAAGTCGTTGACGAAGCGCAGAAGTTTCTTGTAGCCGGCGGGAGTGTCCTCGACGCGGTTGCCCCAGAAGTCCACCACTACGGACACGTATGCGGTCCTGGTGTTACACGTTGCCTCGACCACGGCATGGTCACTTCCGATCGACGCGTGCCCCGGGAACGCGACTTTTCGTTGGGCAGCGTACTTGTACGGCGATCCCACTTTGTTCCAGTCTGTCGTGTCCGGCGCCCGATCCCATCGGTGCACAGCGACGGACAGGACACCACGGCCGTCCACGCTCAGGTCACACTGTGCGCCGGGGTGTGAATCGAAGGGCGTGTATTTCTGCTCCAGGCTGTCTCCGTCTGGAACAAGCGGCGCGATGACCGAATTATCAACGGGGACATGGCAGAAATTATCTGGAATGCCAGGTTGCGTTTTACTGCACCCTGCCACCATGAGTACGATAGCCCCACAAAAGGCCAATTGTGCAGTGCGCCATGCTTTCACCATCAGTGAATTCCTGCCATCCCACGGAACTGGGCACCGCCATCATTGGCCCAGCCTTCGATTTGCTTGTACACGCCGTCATTGGGTGAATATCCCGGGTGGCTTTGGCTGGACGCCCAGTCGGAGTTGACTGAGTACCACTGATCGGCGATGGAATTTAGCTGATTGCGACGCAGGTAGTAGGTCTGCTGGCTATCGCTGGTCAGCTTGTCGGCCTGGTGCTTTTGCTCATCCATGATCCAGGCGGTGGTGAGTGCGTCCGCTCCACGCTGGGCGACATCTCCGAGACCGGGGATGAAGTTCAGCCCCGTTCCCAAGACGTGATAGCTCCACGTCTTGTCCCAGGTGTAGTCATGTTGATCACCCTTGAGCGCGGCGTACCGGGCATCCTCCATGAACCCGACGGCGTATCCGGCCGAACTGAGGGTGTCCTCCGGTCGGCGCGATCTGTCGTGGATGTCGTCCATGATGGCGTAGTTCATGCCCTCATGAAGCAGACCATACGAGTTCTGGCTCCGGGAGATCTGCTTGGTCATTTCCATGACCTGCTTCTGATTCAGCGTGGGGCCGACATCGGGATGGCGCGTACCGCTCGCGTCGCTCATCGCCACATAAGTCTCATGACCATGATTAGTCATGATCTTCGCCATGTCGTCGCGCAGGGACGCCGGCATGGCGTCTCCCTGCTTGGACAGGTCATCCAGCGCGTGCACGAACACCCTGTTGTTGGCGTCCGTGTGCGACGTCGGTCCCACCGGTCGGGGCCCGTGCGGATCAATACCTGTGGCCGCCGCGGTCAGGGCGTCGCCCAGTCCCCTGCGATCGTCCGTGTCCAGGGCATCGGGCCCGTTGATTTCCCGCTCACCCTGCCACGTAGTGGTGTTGACAACGTTCCAGTCTCGGTCCTTGAGGAGGTAGTGGAGACGGTCGTTGCTGCCATCGGCGTGCGGATCGAGGTAGCCGGTGGACGCCTCCGGGTCACGGGCCATGATGCCCAGGGCGCCGTCAACCGGGTCATTGGCGAACCAGCCGTCGCCGTTCTTGCCGTCAAAGTTGCCGTAGAGGTTCCAGACGTGTGGGTGATCCTTCTCCGCGGCGATCGCGCCGTCGGTGACGTCGGCGAGGAACTGCGGTGAGTAGCCACTATGTCCCTGCTGCATCAGGGTGACCAGGCTCTGATAGCCGCGCACCTGCTGGCCGTGTCCCTTGGCGACCGTGTTGACCTTGTCCCCGGCAGCCTTGAGATCGTACCCGTCGGCGCCGTGTTCCCTCAGGTCGTTGCCGAACTTGACGTAGAACTGGGCGTCGTCGGTCCGCAGCCAGTTGTCGAAGGCGTCGTTGTACCCCTTCGACCCGAAGGGCAGGTGTTTGCCGTTCGCGTCCTTGAAGTCCGGGACACGGGTAGCGGTCGCCAGCGAGTCGGCCAGGCCTCCGTTGATCTGCAGGTAGGCGTTCTTGTCCTTCGTGTCGTCGTAGTACGCCAGGTCGTCGATCTTGTTGGTGAGCTTGAGGGTCTTGTCCGCGCCGAGAGAGTTGAGGAGGGTCTGGCTGAAGAACTTGTCATGGGAGTGGTCGCGCATCAGGCGCTGCCACTCCTTCAGGTCGTCACCGTCCAGCTTGTCGCCGGCCAGAATCACGTTCGCGTACTGCTTGGCCTCGCGGGCCTCGTACACCTTGATGTCACCGACGGCGGAGCCGTTGAAGGTGTGATCGCCCTGCCCCATCGCCTCGTCGAACGCGCGCTGGATCCAGCTCTTGATGCCGGCCGCTTCGTAGAGAGCGTGTTTGACGCCCTGGTCGGCGTCGTCCACGGCCTGCACAGCGTCCTTGATCTTCTTCGTCCAGGCTGCCTCGGCGGCCTTCGCCTGGGACACGTACTTGGGGTACTCCTCGTCGTGTCGCATGGGGGTGAGCTTGCTGAAGTCGTAGACCGCCTCGCCCTGGCTGTTGACGGACATATGGTCCGCCTTCACCTGATCGACAACGTCGTTCACGTGGCCGATCAGCTTGGAGAACTCTTGATGGGCTTCCCGCAGGATGGAGGCGATGGCGTGTGCTTCTGTGTGCGCGTCCTTGAACTGCTGGCGAGTGGCCGCCAATTGCGCGGCCCTGACCGTGGCAGTGAGACCTGCCGTGTCCTCGGTCGCGGCCGACTCCACCTTCGCGGCGTAGAGGACCTCCAAGCCTTCGAAGCCGCGGGCCATGTCGTCCCAGTCGGTAGCCGCCGTCGTAAGCGTGCCGAGCTTGATGGTGACCACGTCCTGATAGCTGAGCATGCCCGTCCTTCTCCCCGTCCCCGTTTCCCCGGTTTCCTAGACCTCGCGCCCCTGGCGGGGCCCGGCATTGATCTGCGCCGTCCGGCTGCCGACTCCGTAGTCGACATACTGGAGATGCTGATCGCTGCCCTCCAGCGCCGCCTTGTCCTGCCCCAGGCGCGCCTTCAGGTTCTTGACCTGCAACTCCCATTCCGTGTGGGCGTCCTTCAGCCCAGAACCGGTCTGCCAGCCGCTGAACTCCCGCACGGCCGTGGCTGAGGACTCGTCCGCGTGACTGCCGGCCTTGTCCGTTCCCCGCGGTATCTCATCCTGCAAGGCCTTGACTGCGGTGTCGCTCCCCGCCTTGTTCGTCTTCAGGTCAGGGGCGCCCGCGGCGCCGCTTCCTCCCGTACCCGCAGCGCTGTCCAGCTGCATCCCGTTCTGCCGACGGGCCAGCGCGTCGGCCTTCAGCTGCTCCCACTCGTCCCACGCCATCTCAGGGCCTCCCCCCGTAATTGCTGTCTCCGTACCACGGCGTCTGCCCCGGCACAGGTGGCATGGCTACCTGGGCCTGAGCTACCGCCGCTGCGCGTCGGCGCCTGCGCACCGCCCCAGCGGCCAGAGCCCCACCCGCAACAACGACAACCCCCGCGCCCCCGAGAATCCATGACAGTGCAGAGCCGTCGCTCCCAGATGCGGATGCTGCCGGCGATGGGCTGCTGTCATCCTTCGCGGAGGCCGTGGCCGACCCGTTGGGTGCCTTGGATGCCGCTTGCTTGAAGTCGGGCAGCGGGTAGACGTCGGCCGGGCCGGGGTCGCCGGGGGCGGTCAGCGCGATGCGGGGGCGAACGGCGCCGTAGCCGAGGTAGTCGGTGCGCGCCTTGCCGTTCGTCGGCTTGCTCGCGGTGTTGAGCATGACCCGCAGGACCTGGTCGTTGGTCCAGTTCGGGTGCTTGGACCAGATCAGGGCGGCGGAGGCGGAGGCGATCGCCGTGGCGTCGCTGGTGCCATGCGTCTTACACACCTTTGTGGCGCTTTCGAGGCACGCAGCCACCATGTCCTCACCAGGCGCGACCAGATCGACCTGGGGGCCGTGCTCGGACTCCTTCGTCGCCTTGACGCTTTCGTCGATGGCCCCAACACCCACTACGCCAGGAGTAGCCGCCGGGTAATTGACTTCGTTGAGGGCGTCGCCGTCATTACCCACGCCCGCGAAGATCAGTTTGCCCTTGGACAGTGCGTAGGCGACGGCGTCCGTCAACTCCTTGGAGTGCGCGGTGCTCCCCTGCGAGATGTTGATGATCTGGGCGTCCGAGTCGGCCGCGAATCGAATGGCCTTGGCCATGTAGGTGGGGTAGTCGTCCGGGTTGCCGTCGGCACGGCTTTGCTCGATGAAGTCCGGGATGCGGATCGGCAGGATCTTCGCGCCTGGGGCCAGTCCGTAGGAGCCATTGGCGGTGCCCCGGCCGCCGGTGCCGGCGATGAGGACGGCCATACCGGTGCCGTGACCGTCGTAGTCACTGCGTTCGTCCCCGGGATGCTTGGAGTAGTTCTTGCCCGCCACGACCTGGCCGCGCAGGTCGGGGATGCCGGCCTGCACCCCGGTGTCGATCACCGCGACCGTGATGCCCTTGCCCGTGCTGACCTTCCACATCTGCTCGGCCTGCATGGCCTTCAAGTGCCACTGCCGGTCTTTGATGGTCTCAGCGTGGGCGGGGGTTACGGCGAGGCTCGCCAACAAGACCCCGACGGCTGCGGACACGGCCCGGCTGCGCCATCCGGCCCGCTCGCTGCGCCTGCGCATGGTCATCCTTCTCGTCCTAGGTCTCCATCGGGCCCTTTGGGCAGGGGCGGCGGGGTCGGTCGGCTCTCCCTGGCTTCTGCCTGGAGATCCCTGTCCTCTGTCCGATCGGCTGCTCGGCTGTCAGAGCGCCTGTCGCGAGAGGACCGGTCATCACGCTTCCGGGCCGAGGCGGAGGCGCCACGGGATGGGCCACCACGGCGCGGCAGTGACTCGTCTGCGGTTGTTTCACTTGCGGGTCGTACGCCGTGCGAGGTGGTCCCTGCCCGTCGGCGGTCTCGGGAGGGTCTGGGCTGTCCCCCTACGATGCCGTTGGAAGAGGCAGGCATGCGCCCCCTCGGTGCACCCTCGCGGTTCACGACGGGGTCGTCGCCGCGGGTCGACGTGGTCCTGGCAGTAGGGCGTCCGGGCGTCGCGCCACGGCCCCCTGGAGGCTGCTGCTCGTTCGGAGTACCCCCAATGACGTTGCCGCGCGGAATCCCACCGGGAGGCCTTCCTGCCGACGGTGAGACCGGGCGGCCGCCTGTGACGCCGTTGGCGCCTCGGGCGGGGGTGGGACTGAGCGGCCCGCGCTCAGGGTCAGGCTCGCTCCCATTCACGTTGGGACCGAAAGGCACACGTCCCGGGACGCGCGGACTCCCGGAAGTGCCCGGTCCCGATGGTGTGGGCAATGAGCCCCGCCCTCTGTACACGGGACGCTCACCGCCTCCCCGAACACCCGGTGTCGGCACTTTTCCGACCCCGAAAACGGGTGGGAGCACACCGGTCGCCGACGGCGTCCTTACGTCCGGGCCGCTCGGCCCAGCCGGCGGCGCCGAATGGGCGGAAGGCACCGTCGGGGCGGGGGGAAGAGTTCCAGTGCTGTCGATCCTCGTGTTCGGTACATCCACGTGAGCGTTCGGCAGCACGTGATGAGGGACGTCATGAGGGACGTCGATCTGATCCTTCGGACGATGCGTCGTGGACGGCTGAGGCAGCGAGCCGGTCGCGCCGGAACGGGAACCGACCGCCGCCTCATGGGCGTTCGGCTCCACGCGGGCAACTGTCGCCGAACCCGCGTTCCCCTGCGTGGTCGGGACAGCAACAGGGGCTCCGCCACGGATATTGGTAGGCACGAACTGTTGCGGCAGCTCGGGAAACTTCGGTGCCTCCAGCGCATGGATCTGTTCCGTGGAGGCCTTGTACGACTGGGCAAGCTTCATCATCAGCCCACCGGCCTCGGCACGGGTGTTGGCGTACTGAGTCTTGGCCTTCGTCACCTCGGAGTCCGACGGACCGCCGCCGTGATCGCCGACGTTCGTCGCCTTCGACGCATGCGCCTCCAGCACCGAGCGCGGGCCCGCGCTCTGCTTCCGCAGGATCTCCAGCTGAGGCTTGACCTCGTGCAGCGTGTCCGCCGCGTGGCCCAGCCACTTGCCCGCGTTCTCGCTGTAATCGCCCAGGCTCAGTGTGGTCAGCGCTGCTTGGTAGCACCAGGTCCTAAACGCCGCCCCGCCCTCGCCCTCCCACTCGACCGCCATGCTGTGGGTCCGCAGATCGCCGCCGATTTCCTTGATCGTCTTGGCGGCTTCCTTCAGCAGCTCACCGAGACCGCTGGCCGTCGGCCCGTCGGCCGACTCGACCATGGCCCAGAGCTGTTCGGGGTCCTGAAGCAGGAACCGCTCCTGCCTGACCGTCTCCCACATGCGGCTGGCAAAGTCAGACATGGAGCCCCACCGCGTTCCCTGTCGAGATCATCCCGTCGCGCTGTCTCATCACCACGGACATCACAAGTCACCTGCCTGCGAGTCCGACGTGGAGCCGTGTCGGCCATGGCCGGACGCACCCGCCCCGCCGCCAACGTGTCCCATTGCTTCCGGCCGGGCCTCATTGACAGCCAGCTTGTCGGCCTCGACACGGATGCGGTGCAGGCGATCGCGAACGTCGGCGTCGAGATTGTGATAGTTGCTCTTCGACGCATCGACCGTGACCATCAGCCCCTCGATCTGCAGCGCCAGCAGCTTGGAAAGGCGCTCCAGCTGGGAATGCACCTGGGTGTAGGCACCGTGGAGCGCGTCGGCCTCGTCGAAGTTGCCCAACCGTCCCGTCGGCAGGGCGCCGTCCGCGATCCTTTGCGGGGCAGCCTTCGACTTCTCCAGCCGAGTCAGCAGGTCGTTCACCCGGTTCTTGAAGGCAGTCAGTGTCTCGGCCTCGACCCGCAGCTCCCGAGCCATGAGGGCACCGGCACCTGCGATCGGCCCGATGCCAGACGCGGCCAGCGCGCCGGCAGCCGCTTCCAGCGCAGCCGCAGTTGCCTGCGGATCCCCCGTGTTGCCGGCCATCGAGTCCTCCCCCGTGCGATCAGCCCCTCAGCAGCGCCTTAGCCACTCGCTTGTGGTGCCCCTGCCATCTCCATCCGTAACAGAAGCAACCCAGGCACGATAGTCGTGATCTTGCCTGGTCACGGAATTTTGACGCCGTCCCAGTCCACGACTGACCGGAAAGTGACCATGCCGTACGTCACAGCTACGCCGCGGCCTCCGTCCAACTCCTTGTCGCACCCAGAAACGGGGCAGGGGCGGCGCCCGCCGTCAGACGCAGGGGCATCTCGCGAATGGCTGGTACGGAAGGAGCCCCTACCTCGGCCTCGGCAGGAGCTCTGCTACGCCGCCGTTCGGGCAGCCCGGCCAGCGCGTGACGGGCATAGCCATCCACTCAAGGAGTCACCTCACCACCCGCTCAGACCTTTGGCCCTGGCGAATATACCGACTCCCACGGAGTTGGCCCGGGTGGATCCTCTGCTGGTGGCGCCCACCGTGATATGTCCGGCGCCGGACTCCACGACGTGTCCGGCGGCGCAAATGGCCCTGCGTGGTTGTGCATCAGTAGCAGCATCACCACAGCGAAGCCGATGGTCACCACGTCGTCCTCGCTTTGCCGCTCCGGAGACCGCGTGGCGAGCTTCATCTCGACAGCCGTCGTACGCCGAGCAGGCCTTTCCCGCAGCCGTCGTGGACATACGCCGCCGAGACCGGTTCGCCGGAGTTATCCACCCGTATCAGCACGCCCGCCTGATCTAGTCGGATGAAATATTCGGCAGCTGCAGCCCGAGAGCTACCTCCCCGGCGTCCACCTCCGCGCGTCAATGCTCTGGATTAACGACCTCCTTCAGGCAACTGGTTGATCGCAACATCACGCCGGCCACAACTGGCGTTTGACGGAAGCGCCGCGGCTATCAGCCCCCGTCGTTTCACCGGTCGCTGGCACTCACGGCAGTTCGCCTACGGCAGACGGCCATGACTTGAGACCTGCGCGAACACCATGTCAACGTACGGGTGCTGGCAAAACGGCAGCTCAGCGAGAGGAGGATCCAGCGCCATGGACTGCTAAACACGGAATCAACAGTCGCACCTCAGCACCCCTGATGCAGCCAAAAACACGCACTACCACAATTTCCCGGTTTCACCAATACCGGACTTCTCCGGATCGTGTGCGCATCAACACTTCTCACACTGGAGACCGGACATGCACGACCAGATCGCATCCACGCATGAAGCCGCGTTCTTGAACCTGAACAAGGCGGCAGAATATCTTGGAATTTCACCGAACACCCTGTATGTCTGGCGTCACCGGCGGCAGGGTCCGCCGAGCTTCCGCATGGGCCACCGCGTCATGTACAGGATCTCGGCGCTGAACGAGTGGGTCATAGAGCAGGAGCAGGCGGATTCACGTTCCAACGCTGCTCTCAATCCTCTCACCCAGAAGCCGATGAAGCGCACCGTACGCACTCCTTGAAGGCTGTCCACGAGCCCGAAGGCGGTGCGTCGATCTTTCGGAGTCCCGGCGCCCAACTCCCCACCATGCCATACGACCATACCCAACTGAGTTCATAGGAGAACGTTCCCTTGGCGGGGTACATAGAAGACCGCTGGCTCAAGAAGAAGCCCAACAAGGACACCGGTAAGCGGGAGCGCACTGCCCTGTGGGGCCAGGGAAAGCGCTATCGAGTGAAGGGCATCCCGGGCGTCCGGGACCGCTCGTTCGACACGAGCGAAGACGCAAAGCAGTGGCTCGCCAAGGCGCAGACCGACACCACGCGTGGAGAATTCGTCGACCCCCGAGACGGGGCGATCTCCCTCGCCCAGTACATCGAGAAGCACTGGTGGCCGGGTCGATCGGACGAACCGTCGACCGCCGCCCCCATGCGCAGCAAGATCTGGAACCACATCATCCCGTTCCTGGGTACGACGGCGCTCCGGGACATCGACGCTGCCGTGCTGCGCACATGGAAGGCCGAACTGCTGACACGGGTCGAGGCGTCCACGGCCCACGTGATCTGGATCCACCTTTCCACGATCCTCGAAGCCGCCGTCGACGACGGCCGCGTGGTCAAGAACCCCTGCAAGGCCCGCCGGACTGTCAAGGCGCCCAAACCAGCGAAGAGGAAGGCCAAGGCCTGGGCCAGGCCGACCGTGGAGGCCGTCCGGGCGGGCCTCCAGGATCGATACCGCATCGCGGTGGACCTCGGTGTCGGCCTCGGCCTGCGCCAAGGCGAGGCGTTCGGGCTCGGCGAGGAGGATGTGGACTTCGATGCCGGTGTCGTACACGTCCGCCGACAGCTGCGGTGGGACTCCAAGGGAAGGCCGTACTTCTGCCTGCCCAAAGGCGGCAAAACGCGAGACGTTCCCCCCAACCTCGCCAAGCGTGTCCGTAACCATCTGCGCCGCTTTCCTTCGGTCGCCTGCACGCTCCCGTGGCGCAACCCTGAGCCGCCGACGACCGAGTTGGAAGCGCGACAGCGCAAACCGATCACCGTCCGGCTGGTCCTGATCACCTCGCAGGGCAATCGAATCAACTACTCGATGTGGAACAGGCTGAGCTGGCGGCCCGCGCTCACAACGGCCGGTGTCCTGAAGAAGGTCGGCGAGAAAGTCAGGACATACGGAGGCCACAGCCGTCGGTACCCCATCTACGAAGTTTCCAGGGAGGACATGTTCCACGTCCTCCGGCACACGTACGCGAGCACCCAGCTTGAGGCAGGCGAGTCGATCGTGAGCGTGTCGGCGTGGCTCGGGCACGCTTCGCCGCAAACCACACTGACGCACTACGCTCACTTCATGCCCGGGGCAGGCAAGCGGGGCCTGGCCGCCATGGACGAGTGGTTCGATCAAGATCCACAACCGAATGTCCCTGAGAAGTCCCTGGGCGCCCCACAGGCCCACACTAGGCCATGAAACCGCAGGTGAGGGCAGTGATCGCGCACACTGACAACGTGTACGCCGAGTACAAGGAGAAGACGTCCCGGGAGATCCCGGTCTTCGTCCTGGAACCGACCGATCCGAACTGAGCGCTCCACGGCC